>NZ_JASGFD010000053.1:0-32154 GCF_047605705.1 Silvibacterium sp.
GCTTCCTCGAGCCGATCGGCAACTCGACCTACAACGGGCTGTGGGCTGAGGTACTCGAGAATCCGAGCCTCGAGGAGAATCTCTGGAACACCGCGCACATCGAGCAGATGCTGCGCGACCAGCCGGAGCTCGCCGATGCATCGAGGCTGGGGCTGCCGCTGCCATGGAAGCCGCTCGATCCGCGGCAGGAGAATCGCTACGAGGCGCACTGGGGCAATGCTGCAAACTCCTGGCGCTCGCTTGAGGTGATTGGCGTGCCTGGTGAGCCGACCGGCATCGCGCAGCGCGTGTATCTGCCTATACATCGTGAGCTGAAGTACGAGGGCAGCCTGTGGGCAAAACACCTGCTCGGTCCCGCAACGCTGACCATCCAGATCCGCAGGCACAATGCGCCGGAGGTGATCGCCTCCGCAACTGTAACCGCGGCAGGCACAGATTGGGCGAAGTACCCCTTCACGTTCGAAATTCCGCAAGGCAAACTGCAGCGGCTGGAGCCGGCGGACTTCGTTGTCCTGGTGGATGGAGAGGAACGCATAGACCTCGACAACATCAACCTCTTTCCGGCAGATGCGCTCAAGAACGGGCTCGATGGCCTCGATCCCGATGAGGTAAAGATGGCTCGCGAGATGCACACCCCGCTGGTGCGTTTCGGCGGAAACTTCACCTCCGGCTACCACTGGAAGGATGGCATCGGCCCTGCGGACAAGCGGGTGAGCATGTTAAATATCGCGTGGGGCATCCCTGAATACAACACCTTCGGTACGGATGAGTTTCTGAACTTCTGCAAGCTGATTGGCGCCGAGCCGCAGGTGGCCGTGAACCTGGGCAGTGGCACGGCGCAGGTGGCGGCGGAGTGGGTGAAGTATGTCGATGAGAAATTCAATCACAGTGCGGGCGGATTGCACTGGGAGCTGGGTAACGAGCTATGGGGCGGATGGAACCTGGGTGCGCCCACGCTGGAGCAACTGCCGGGGCGCACGAAGGACGTGAGCGAAGCCATTCGCGCCGTCGATCCGAAGGCGAAACTCATCGCGACAGGCCAGGATCCCGACCACTTCGAGCAATGGAACGCAGCTCAGTTGACGAATCCTGCCGGTACCTTCGATGAACTCTCCACGCACTTCGTAGTGACCACGGATCAGACGGTGAAGCGCAATCCCAGCGCGGATTTCCTCGCGCAGGCCACCTTCGCGCTGCCGGTGCAGCTTGGCCGCCAGCTACGGCTGGCGCAGCAGCAGATCGATGCGAATCCGGCCTTCGCGCACAAGGCGCATATCGCCTTCACCGAGTGGCTCTTTAACGGCCGCCGCCCGGATGCGCCGCGTTACTCGAACATGGCCGGAGCCCTTGCAGCAGCAGGCTTGCTGAACATGCTCATGGAGAATGCGGACGTAGTGCCCATCTCCGACATGACCGGCATCATGGAATTTGCGGGCATCTGGAAGAAGCGCAGCCAGGTCTACGCCACACCTGCGTACTACGCTTTCCAGATGTACGCAGCAGCAGATGCGACAACTCCCGTGACCGTGACTTCTAACGCCGGTTCGTATGCGGTCAAGGATGGCATTACACGTCTGCCGAACATTGCGGATGTTTCTTATCTCGATATCGTCGCAGCGAAGAACGATGCCGGCGATACACTCACGCTCTTCGTGGTGAACCGCCATCTTACGCGCGATATGGCGACGGATGTCGATGTGCAGGGATTCGCAGCATCCGGCAATGCGCAGGTGAAGACACTGGATGCGCCCAGCCTTTACAACGAGAACACCGAGATGATGCCGCAGGCTGTGGTGCCGAAAGATTCGGCCGTGGCAGTAAAGGGCGGCAGGTTGCACACCGTCTTTCCGCACGAAAGCGTGACGGTGATTACCCTGAGGAAGTCGTAACCGTGTTGATTACTTTTCCGGCTCTTCAACCTTCAGGTATTGCCCGGCCTTCACATCCTTGAGTGTCTGGACGATGCCACTCGGCCAGCGGATTTCGACGCTTTGCACTGTGGTCTCTGGCCCCAGTCCGAACTCGACGCGCTTGTCGCTCGCGGAGAGATAGCTGGAAGCCGTGGAGACGGTAGCCCACTGCGAGCCCTGCGTGGTGGTGATCTTCACGACCGCGCCGATGGCGTCACGGTTGCTCTTGTGGCCGACGAGCGAGAAGCCGATCCAGTGATTCGCAGTCTTCGTCTCGTTGAGAAGCACATGCGTGGGTCCGCCATTTTCGGTGACGACGACGTCGAGCAGACCATCGTTGTTGATGTCGCCGATGGCCATGCCTCGGCCGACCCAGCGCTTTGTGAAGACATCGCCTGAAGCCGCGGAGACATCTTCAAACTTTTTGCCGCCAAGATTGCGCGCCAGCAGCATCGGCTCGCGATAGTGCAGTTGCGGTGAGGTCAGCTCAATGGTGTCGAGATCGTGGCCCTGCGCGAAGAGCAGGTCCTTCCAGCCGTCGTTGTCGTAGTCGAGGAAGCGCGTACCCCAGCCGGAGTGCAACAGCGTCATGCCGGCAATGCCTGTGATGTAGCTCGCGTAGTTGAACGTGCCGTCACCGTTGTTGGTGAAGAGCGCATACTTCTGGTTCGCAAGATTATCGACGACGATGTCCGGCAGTCCGTCATTGTTGTAATCGGCGAAGTCGGTGCCCATACCCGCGAAGGTGCGGCCTTCGCCGTCGACGGCAACCTCGGTGTCGAGCCCGACTTCTTCGAATGTGCCGTTGCCCTTGTTGTGGAAGAGGTACTCCACCATGGAGTCGTTTGCTACGTAAAGGTCGATGTGGCCATCGCGGTCGTAATCGGCGATAGCAATACCGAGCGCCTTGGCAGGCTTGTCGAGACCAAGCTTCGCCGCTTCTTCCGTGAATGTGCCGTCGCCATTGTTGTGGTAGACGAGCATCGAGATCGGTTGAAAGACGTCGGGATGGCAGTAGCCGCGGTAGCCTTCACGATGTTCACCGCAATACACATCGTCCCAGTCCCACTGGATGTAGCGCAGCACAACCAGATCGAGGCGTCCGTCGTTATCGAGATCGACCCACGCCGCCGAGGTGGACCATCCGGTGCCCGCGATGCCGGCTTTCGCGGTGACATCGGTGAACGTGCCGTCGCCGTTGTTGTGGTAGAGCTTATTTCCACCTAGGGCGGTTACAAATAGGTCCTCGCGGCCGTCGTTGTCATAGTCGCCTACAGCTACGCCCATGCCATAGCCGGTCCCCTGCAGTCCGGCCTTCTCCGTCACATCCTCGAACGTGCCGTCGGCCTTCTGGTGATACAGGCGATTCCAGTCCTGCGGCCCGGTCTTCTGCGGGATGGTGCCCTTCGGTGTGGGGTCGCCATAGGGTGCGCCGTTCACCAGGAAGAGATCGAGGCGCCCGTCATTGTCGTAGTCGAAGAGCGCAGCGCCCGAGCCCATGGTCTCAATCAGATATTTGCGCGAGGTGTGCGGAGCCACATGCTGGAAGTGCACACCAACCTTGTCGGTGACCTCTACAAAATTGCCGGGAACCTGGGATGAGCCAGCGACCGGAGCCTGCGCCGATGCTGTGACTGCTGCCAAGAGCAGGGAAGAAAATACGGCAACGCGATATGTAACCGTCATGGCGACTATTTCGCTGCCTTGCAGGCCGTGCACAGCTCGCCGGTGATGCCCTTGCCTTCTTCCACAGTAAAGATGCGATCTACATTCGGCGGTTTGATCTTTTCGATTGCCCCGCTGGGCCAGTGAATCTCGACCGAGTCAACAGTTGCCGCATCGCCGATGCCGAAATGCACCCTCTGATCGTTCGACGAGATGTAGCTGCCGCCACTCAGTACATCGTCGCGATGCCTGATGCCGGCAGCGGTGAGGTAGACGGTCGCGCCCACAGCATCGCGTGGAGATTTTGGCCCACCGATCAGCTTCATCTCCACCCAGTGGTGATGATCGCTGTTCACATTGCGCAGCAGCACAGGCGTGTGGTCGATGGCATTGATGACGACATCGATCTTGCCGTCATTGAAGAGGTCGCCAAAGGCCGCGCCCCGCCCGGGGATTACGTCAGCGAGGCCTGTATCCTTCACCGGCGGCACCAGCTCAAACTTCTTGCCGCCATTGTTGCGATAGAGCAGCGGGCGCTCGGCGAAGGTCGTGCCCCAGTCGTAGTTATCCACCTGCGGATAGACGTGGCCGTTGATCATCATCAGATCCTTCCAGCCATCGTTGTCGAAGTCGAAGAACTCCGCGCCCCATCCGAGGAAAGGAATCGTATCCTGCGCGATGCCCGCGTGGTAGCTCACGTCGGTAAAGTTGGCGTCGCCGTCGTTGTGGAAGAGCACCTTGTAGTCGTCGGAGAAGGTGGTGACGAGCAGGCTGTCGAGGCCCTTGTTCTCATAGTCGCCGACGGCGAGTCCCATCGACGCGACCTCGCGGCCATCCTGATTCAGCGCGAAGCCCGAGGCGTAGCTGTCGTCTTCAAACTTGCCGCCGCCCTTGTTGATGTAGAGATAGTTCGGCGTCGAATCGTCGGCCACGGCGAGATCGACCTTGCCGTCGTTGTTCAGGTCGACGAAAACGGGCGTAAAGCCGTAATACTTGTTCGGATCGTTGGTGCCGGTCTGCACGCTCACGTCTGTGAAGGTGCCGTCGCCGTTGTTGTGGAAGAGATGATCGGGTTCACCTTCGAGGCCGCGCGGTCCACACATCACGGCCACGCCGCGGAAGTTGCAGAAGCTGTAGGAGACGGCCTTGGTGCCGGGGACGGGCAGGTTGTTGCGGTCGAAGTGTACGTAGCCTGCGACGAAGACATCGAGCAGGCCGTCGCCGTCGTAGTCGCCGAAGGTTGCACCGGCGGACCAGTTGCCGAGCGTAATGCCAGCCTTCTCGCCTACGTCCGTGAATGTGCCGTCGTGGTTGTTGTGGTAGAGGCGGTTCTTGCCGTAGTTGCAGACGAAGATGTCGGGCCAGCCGTCGTTGTCGTAGTCGCCGATGGCTACGCCAAAGCCCCAGCGGTCGTTCGTCACGCCCGCCTTGTCCGCGACATTCGTAAATGTGCCGTCGTGATTGTTATGAAAGAGCGCGGCCTTGGGCGCAGGAGTCTTGCCGTCGAGTGCATCGAAGCTCGAGCCGTTCACGATGTAGATGTCGAGCCATCCATCGTTGTCGTAATCGATGAGGCCGACGCCCGAGCCGTTGGTCTCCACGATGAACTGCTTCTGCGGCGAGCCCATGGTGTGGTGCCAGGTGGTCAGCCCGGCCTGCTGCGAGATGTCCTTGAAGACGATCGGGCCGGAGTCGGCAAATCCGCCCGCGGTGATGGGGCGGTTCTCGGCATCATGCACGGCTGCGTGAACGCCGCCGGTGGAGTTGCCCCCGGCCATGCCGCCCTGTTGCTGTGGCGGAGGAGCCTGCTGCGCATGCAGCGCGCAGGCAAAGCAGGCGAAAGCCGAAGCGGAAAGAAGACCGCGCGAGAGGCGAGAGAACAACCGGACAACTCCTGGAAAATGAAGCTGCAAATAAATCAGAAAATCCGTTACGGCGGAAGGATATCAGCCAGCTTTGACAGCTGGCTGCTTCCTTTCTACTTGTTCGATTCTGCCGTGAGCCGGCGGATCAGCTCCGTCTCGTAGCTGCGGTACGGCGTGCCGTCCGTGTGGAAGACCTCGTGGAACCAGACGGTGGGCTGCTCGACGACATAAGGACGCTGCCAGGAGTCCCACGGCAGATAGGTCTGTGTCTTGCCCGCGACAAGTCCCCAATTAATGGCGCCGACATGATGCTTTTGCGCGATGGGCAGAATGGTCTCGAAGAGGCTGCCCGCGCCGCGCGCCATGTATTCGGTGCAGATCACGGGGCGGTGCAGCTGTTCGAGCTGGGTGACGCGGCGTTCGAACTCCTCCGGCCAGCCGTAGTTGTGGAAGGTGATCACGTCAGACTCTTCGACCTGCGTGCGCGCCATCGGGCTCATGGTGCTGGTCGATGACCAGTCGCCCTGCCAGATGCCGCTGGTCAGCGGCTGCGATGGGTTCTCTTCCCGCGCCCAGGCGAAGACCTGCGGCAGCAGCTTCAGCACGAGTTCATTCTTGTTCTTCGGCTCGTGCGGTCCATACGATGCGTCGTTGTCGTTGTCCGGCTCGTTCCACAGATCCCAGGCAAGGACGCGATCGTCATTCGCAAAGGCGCCGACGACGCCTTCGACGTAGGCCTTCAGGCGAGGATACTGCGAGGGATCCTGCAGGGCCTTTGCTCCGGGCGACTGCACCCAGCCGGAGTTATGCACGCCGGGAATGGGTGGGTGCTGCGGGCCGAGCTTGGGAAACGGATCCCAGCAGGAGTCGAAGAGGACGAAGACGGGGCGGATGTGGTGCTTCGCGGCGATGGTGAGGAAGGTATCGATGCGCTTCTTGAAGCCCTGCGGATCCTGCTGCCAGAGCTGGTCCTGGAGGAAGACGCGCATGGTGTTCATGCCGATGGCCTCAGCCCAGCCCAGTTCGCGGTCATTCTCCTGCGGATCGAAGGTCTCGGCCTGCCACATCTCCAGCTGGTTGATGGCGTTGGAGGGGTTGTAATTCGAGCCTACGAGCCAGGGCTGCTTCGCATACCAATCCTTGGCCTGCTGTTCGGTCCAGCGGGTTCGGGCAGAGGCCGCCGAGGCAGCAAGCAGGAGCACAAGCCAGGCTCCGAAAAGTTTCTTCACGCAACATCCTCCGGTTGAAAGGCCAGTGAGCGGGAGGCCAGAACTCAGGCCGGCCCGGCGGCTATCATATGCAAATTGAGAAACGGGTCGCCAGTAAAAAGTAAACGCTTTCACGCGCCTTCCGGCCAGCCCGAACCTCTTAAGGTGCAATCGCTTTCAAAAGTATGCCGCAGTTGGATATAACCTTTCCCCATGAACATTAAAGAGGTCGCCCGGCTGGCCAAGGTCTCGACAGCCACCGTTTCGCGCACGATCAACGGGTCGGACAAGGTCACCGCGGAGACGGCCGAGCGGGTGCGCAAGGCGATTGAAGAGCTGAAGTTCTATCCGAACACGAATGCCCGCGCGCTGGGTTCGGGGCGCAGCAGCCTGTACGGGCTCATCATCTCGGATATCACCAACCCGTTCTTCCCGGAGCTGGTGAAGAGCTTCGAGGATGTGGCGGTCGAGTTCGGCCAGGAGGTGCTGGTGGCCAACACCGACTACAACGCGCATCGCATGGAAGTGTGCGTGAGCCGCATGCTGCAGCGCAAGGTGGATGGCGTGGCCATCATGACCTCGGAAATGGACGAGCACCTGGTGGACGAGCTGAACAGCCGCCGCATTCCCCTGGTGTTCCTCGATACCGGCAAGCCGCAGCCGGGCATCAGCAACATCGCCATTGATTACGCGGCGGGCATCGACGCGGCCGTCGAGCACCTCATCGTGCAGGGCCACACTTCCATCGGCTTCATCACCGGTCCAATGAACCTGACCTCGGCGCGCGTGCGCAGGGCCGCATTCATGGACAGCCTCCAGCGCAAGGGGCTGAAGCTCGATGCCGAGCTTATCGAGGAAGGCAATCACCAGATGGGCGGCGGTCACGATGCCATGCTGCGGCTGCTGGGCAAGAAGCATCTGCCCACCGCGGTGCTGACCTCGAACGACATGACGGCGATCGGCGCCATCGGCGCGCTGAGCGAGCAGGGACTCAAGGTGCCGCGCGATATCTCGATCATCGGCTTCGACGACATCGCGCTGAGTGCCTTTACGCAGCCCGCGCTCACCACCGTGCGGCTCTCTCGGCAGGAGATCGCGAAGGTCGCCTTCCGCGCGCTCTATCACAACCGCGATGAAGTTGCGGCGGGCGGTCAGGAGTACACCATCCAGCCAACGCTGATCGAGCGCAAATCGACGGGACCGGTGAAGGACAGGGGCTAGGGTGCAGCGAGTTTCCCTCCAGACCTGTCATTCCGAGCGAGCGTAGCGAGTCGAGGAACCTGCTGTTCTCTTCGCGTTGCCACGGATGCGTATGTCGCGATCGCGACCAGCGGGAACGGGGGCCGAAGACGTACTGCCCTGCGCGAAGCAGTTATGCCTTCATGAACTTGAGGGATACCGAGTTCATACAGTAGCGCAGGCCGGTCGGCTGAGGGCCATCGTCGAAGACATGCCCGAGATGGGCGTCGCAGAGCCTGCAGGAGACGGCCGTTCTCTCCATGCCAAGTGTGTCATCCGAGCTCTCCTGCACGTTCTCCTTGGCGATGGGCTGCCAGAAGCTGGGCCAGCCGGTGCCGGATTCGAACTTCGTATCCGAGCTGAACAGCGCGGTGCCGCAGCAGATGCAGGCATAGATGCCTTTGTCGTGCAGGTTCCAGTACTCGCCGGTATAGGCCCGCTCGGTTCCCGCGCGGCGGGTCACGTCATACTCCTCGGGAGAGAGTTGCTGTCGCCACTCAGCGTCGGTCTTGACGATGGTCGGCACCGTGACCAGCCCGGTCCGCTGGCCTGATGCGGAGAACTGCGCGATCTTCACTTCTTTGGGGATATTCGGCTTGGCCTCGACCGGTCCCGGAGTGGAGCGGAGGCGCAGAGCGACGGCGACTGCCGCGCCGCCTCCAAGGAGCAAAAACGCCCGGCGGCTGGATTTCCGTGAGCTCCCGTTGCTGTCTGAAACCATGACGACCCCTCCCTGCACTTCGAAACGAAGAACGATGGAGCGAACCCGATCAATCAGTAGACGCTGCGATGTGAGGGAAGGTTACAGCAATAAAAGCCGGGGGATTCATGCGATAGAAAAGCACGTGCGTGCGCGGTTGCGATTTGCAGGATAGGGCAACGTGGATGGTGGCCCATTCGAGCCCGAATGCGTGCCACTATCGGAACCTGTCAGAAGCAGGGGGGCATGTCGTGGCTGTTTCATTCCGCGAACCTGTCATTCCGACCGAAGCGACCGTAGGGGAGCGCAGTGGAGGAACCTGCAGTTGCTTGTTTCAGACAGACTTCTGCGAGCTGCAAACTGCAGGTTCCTCCGCTTCGCGAGACGGAACAACCGTCTCGCTCTGGTCGGAATGACAATCCTGCTTTTGGAAATCCTCCCCAAAGCAGGCATTCAGGGGGCAACCTGGGCCGTCAGTCGATCCATTGATGGCGATAGCCGCTGGCGGTGAGTAGCTCGGCCAGTTCGGCAGTATGGTCGGAGCCGCGTGTCTCGAGCGTGAGATCGATGACGGTATCGCCGAGGTTTACGCCGTAGTGGGCGCGGTCATACTGCGTCTGCACGATGTTGGCGCGTGCGTCGGCGATGATGCGCGTGAGCTGGTGCAGCGCGCCCGGGCGATCCGTCAGGTGAATGCGCAGGCGGGTGCGGCGTCCGGACTTGAGCAGACCACGCTCGATGATGCGCGAGAGCAGGCTGACGTCGATGTTGCCGCCGCAGACCAGCACCGCAGTGCGCTGACCGTTGAGTGAAGTCTTGTTCTGCAGGAGCGAGGCCAGCGCGACTGCGCCTGCGCCTTCGGCGAGTGTCTTCTCGCGCTCGAGCAGAACCAGGATGGCTTTGGCAATCTCTTCTTCGTCGACGGTGACGAGTTCGTCGACATACTTCTGCACCAGCGGCAGCGTGCGCTCGCCCGAGCGGCGCACGGCGATGCCGTCGGCGATGGTCGCTTCGGCAGGAATGGTCACGGGTGCACCGGCCTCGGCCGCGCGCAGCATTGAGGGCAGGCGATCGGTCTGCACGCCGATGACGCGAATCTTCGGGTTCGTCTCCTTGATGGCGCAGGCAATGCCACCGATCAGGCCACCGCCGCCGATGGGCACGACGACCGCTTCGAGATTCGGTATCTGCTCCAGCAGTTCCAGGCCGATGGTGCCCTGCCCGGCGATCACCGCGTCATCGTCAAAGGGATGCAGGAAGGTCATGCCGTCCTGCGCGCCGAGGCGCAGAGCCTCCTCGCAGGCTTCGTCGTAATTCGCACCGTGCAGAATGACCTCCGCGCCATATCCGGCCGTCGACGAGACCTTGACCAGCGGCGTCATCAGCGGCATCACGATGCGCGAGCGGATGCCGCGCTCGGACGAATGGAAAGCCACGCCCTGCGCATGGTTGCCGGCACTGGCGGTAATCACGCCGCGCTCGCGCTCTTCCGGTGAGAGCGTCAGGATCTTGTTCAGTGCGCCGCGTTCCTTGAAGGCGCCGGTGCGCTGCAGGTTATCGAGCTTCAGAAACACCTGCTGCCCGGTCATCTTCGAAAGCGTGTGCGAGTGCGGCGCCGGCGAAAGGTAGATGTGGTCCTGGATACGGCGCTTTGCTTCCTGTACGTCTTCGAGCGTGACTGCCATGAGTCGTTCTTCTCCTGTGATCCTCAAAACGAAAAAGCCACCATCGGTCCCCTGTGGTGCGGGAGCGGATGGTGGCTGGTTTCAGAAACCCTGTGCCTGCGTTTACTCGACCGCCCGCTCCCGATTGTCAGGAATGCGAATAATAATGCCCATAATTCGGCCAGCCATGCAGATGGGCCCCATGGAAACGGACATGGAGATCGCGAGGCCGGAAATGGACATATGGCGGTGCATGCGGATGCCTTGATGAGACCAGACGGCAGAGGAGGAAGTCAAATTCTTTGGCATGCCGAACAAATCCCGGAATCCGGAATGGGGCGCGCTGCGTCAGTGTACTGTGCCCCAATCGATCGCCGAACCTGTCTCGACCGACCCGCTGCCTGCGAGTTCGATGCTGAAGCGCGCCGTCCGCCTCGGCCGGAAATTCCAAAACCCCGTGCCGACCAGCGTCGGAGACTTCAGCCTCATACTCAAAATGATCCCGCTCTACCTCACGAACAGGGAAGAGCGCGTGCCGAAGCGCCAGCTCGGACCATTTGTGACTTCTCCGGACCTCTACACCCGGCCTCCGGCCTCAGGGCTGCGGATCACGTGGTTCGGGCATTCGATTCTGCTGGTGGAGATCGACGGTGTGCGCGTGCTCATCGATCCGGTGTGGGATGAGCGCGCCTCCCCGATGAGCTGGGCTGGTCCGAAGCGCTTTTTCCCGTCGCCACTGCCTCTCGAGAAACTGCCCGAGATCGACGTCATCCTCTTCTCGCATGATCACTACGATCACATGGGCGAGCAGACTGTGCGCAAGCTTGTCACGCTGCCCGCCGCCGCGCGCGCCCAGTGGATCGTTCCGCTCGAAGTCAGCACGGTGCTGCGCAAATTCGGCGCTCCCGCAAAACGCATTCTGGAGCTTGACTGGACGGAGTCGACCTCGATCCGCAGCCCGCGCACCGGGGCGAGCCTCACGATCACCGCTATCCCCTCGCGGCACTTTTCCGGCCGTAGTCTGCGCAATCGATTCGAGACGCTGTGGGCCTCCTACGCGCTGAAGGGTGGGGAGCACAACGTCTACTACGGCGCGGACTCGGGCTACTGGGATGGCTACGCCGAGATCGGGCAGCATTATGGTCCCTTCGATCTGACCATGCTCGAAATCGGCGCGTGGAACCAGCTCTGGGAGCAGATTCACATGGGCCCGGATGGCGCGATGCGCGCCTTTGAGGCGATGGGCGCACGGGGCCTGCTGATGCCGATCCACTGGGGGCTTTTCGATCTCGCGCTGCATGCCTGGCGCACCCCGATCGAGCGCATCACGGAGCTGGCGGACGAGCGTGGCATTCAGCTCTGGTCGCCGCCGCCGGGAGCACCCACCGAATGTGAGAAGGGCGTGGAGCTGCGTTCTTCCTGGTGGCGGTGAGGCAGCTTCCAACTGTGCGACGCCAGATCGGACTTGAACCATTACGAGAATGCAGAAATTCCTCAGCATGAGAAAAAAGACGAACGGCGACCGTGAGGTCGCCGTTCGTCTTGGCTGGAAACTAAAGGCTAGAAGCTAGAAGCTGCTTTTCGGCTGGATGATGCGCGCCCCGCGCCATCCGTAATACGCGATGAAGAGATAGCAGACGACCGGAATGATAAAGGCGTGATGGATACCGATCTTGTCGGCCAGGATGCCCTGCAGTTCCGGGAGCACCGCGCCGCCGACGATGGCGGTCACCAGCAGACCCGAGGCCTCGCCGGTGAGCGGGCCCATCTCGGCGATGCCCAGCGTGAAGATGCTGGGGAACATGATCGAGTTGAAGAAGCCCACGGCAAGGATGCTCCACACCGCGATGTGCCCGGTCGTCAGCATGGAGACGGTCACCAGTCCCATAGCGACAAAGGCGCAGAGCGTCAGCAGGTGGTTGGTCTTCACCTTCTGCAGAATCGCCGAGCCGAGGAAGCGTCCGACCATCGCTCCGCCCCAGTAGAAGGGCACGAGCGCCGCGGCGGCGAGCGCGGTAAGTCCTGCAATTTCAGGCTGATTGAAGTAATTGATCAGGAAGCTGCCGATCGAGACCTCGGCGCCCACGTAGGTAAAGATGCCGACCGCGCCGAGAACCACGTGCGGGTAGCGCCAGATGCTGTCGCCCTTCTGGCCGGCCTTGGTGGGACGGTATTCCTTGGTGTTATCAAGACGCGGGAACTTGTAGACGGCTATGGCCAGCGCGAGGATGACCAGCGCGCCGGTAATCGCCATGTACGGGAACTTGACCGTCGCCGCCTGCTGCAGCCGGTAGGCGTGTACCGCGGCCGGGGACATGGTCTTGAGGTCGATGACGCTGTCGGCGCCCTTGAGGATCAGCCAGCCGCCGAGCGGGGGGCCGATCGTCGTGCCCAGCGAATTGAAGGCCTGCGTCAGGTTCAGGCGGCTGGAGGCGGTCTGCGGCGGTCCGAGCACTGTGACATACGGGTTGGCGGCGACCTGCAGCGCCGTGATGCCGGCGGCCAGTACGATCAGCGCGGTCAGAAAGAGCGGGAACGAGGGGATATTCGCGGCCGGAACAAACCCGATGGCGCCGATTCCCATGGTCACAAGGCCCAAAACCATGGTGCGCTGGTAGCCAATCCACTCGACGATCTTGCCGGAGATAAAGCCGAAGGCCGCGTATGAGCAGAAAAAGGCGAACTGGACCAGCAGGGCCTTGGCGTAATCAAGGTCGAAAATGGCCTTGAGGTGCGGAATCAGGATGTCATTGAGCGAGGTCAGAAAGCCCCACACAAAAAACAGTGTGGTGACCATGGCAAAGGCGCTGCGATAGTTGGAGCCGGCGGGCGCGGCTTGGACTCGGCTGGAGCTTCCTGCGTGACTGATGGCCATCTGTATTCTTTGCTTCCTTATACGTGTCTGATTCTGTGCGGCCTGGGAGCTGGACCGGAAAAGCGGTCGTGCCGGCAAACGTGCCGACACCTCTCTATAAGTAAGATGTCGCTGCTCCGTGAATGATACCTGCTTCTTTACACGTCTGGCCCGGGCGGCACGATCGAGCCCCCGCCACATCCAAGTGAAAGCCGTGGCACTGTCGTTGAAAAGTAAGCGAGCGCTTCTGAAACTTTGCAGCTGTGGGGACGTCAGACAAGCAGCACAGCATGTCCGGACCTGATGTCCGGGCTTCGAAGATCCGACCCCGCGGCGTACTGTCCCGATTCTGCCGCCGGCTTCGTAAGTTGCAGGAGAAAATAGGTTTCATGACCTCAGCACGAATTCTTTTGTCGGCCGCGCTTTGCTGCGGCATCGGAGTCTCGGCCCCCTTGGTGGTCACCCCTCAGGCCTTTGCTCAGGCCTCACCGGCCACGAAAGTCGTGGGCGTGGTGACGGCGATCAGCGGCAATACTCTGACGGTAAAACCCGACACCGGGGATCCGGTAACGGTCACCGTAGGTGATTCGGCGCGTGTTCTGCGGGCTGAGCCCGGCACCAAGACGCTCTCGTCGGCCACCGGCATCCAGTTCTCCGACCTGGCCGTGGGCGATCGCGTGCTGATGGCAGTTCATGCCGCGACCGATGGCGGTCCGGCGACTGCGACCACCGTCGTGGCCATGAAGAAAGCCGATGTCGCCGAAAAGCAACAGGCTGACCAGGCAGACTGGCAACGCCGCGGCGTCGGTGGCCTGGTGAAGTCGGTCGATGCAGCGGCGGGAGTCGTCACGGTAGCCGCCGGCGCGAAGACCTGGACAATCCACACGACACCAAAAACGATCGTGCGGCGCTACGATGCCGACTCGATCCGCTTTGCCGATGCCAAGCCTTCGACCCTGGACCAGATTCATGTCGGCGACCAGGCCCGTGCGCGGGGCGATCATGATCCGGCCAGCACGGATGTGGCGGCCGAGGAGATTGTCTTCGGCAGCTTCCGCAACATCGCGGCGACGGTCGTATCGGTGGATGCCGCGGCAAACACGGTGACGGTCAATGACCTCGCGACCAAGAAGCCGGTCGTGATCCACATTTCTGCGGATTCGCAGCTGCACAAGCTGCCGGATACGATGGCGCAGGCCCTGGCTGCCCGCTTCAAGAGCGGCGGGGAAGGGTCTGGCGGCGGGCATGCGCAGGGCGGTGGCGATCATGCCGGTCAGGTCGCTGCCAGCCAGGCTGCTCCGCCGGAAAATGGCGCCGCTTCGCAGAATGGCACGGGGCCGCGTGGAGCGGGAGCGCGTAACGGCGATCTCTCCACCATGTTGCAGCGCACGCCGTCCCTCGCACTTGGCGATCTGAAAAAAGGCGACGCCGTCATGATCGTCGCCACACAGGGCACCCCGGCTGCGGCTACGGCGGTTACGTTGATCGCCGGGGTCGAGCCGATTCTTTCCGCTTCGCCTTCGGCCAGCCGTGACATGTTCTCGGCCTCCTGGAGCATGGGCGGTGGAGGCGAGGGCGAAGGAACGCCGTAAGGCGGGCTTTCGTACCGCTACGTAAGAGCTTTTCCGTCTTTCCCGCGGCTCTGTCTGCGGTTGCACGAACCGGCTTGCCTGAATGTCCTCTTCAGGCCGGCCGGACGCCGCCGGGGTGTCCGTCTCCCGGCGTTCAGGTTGGATTCATTTCGTTGTTCTACTTTGGGAGCGTTGTGAAATACAGAGTTAAATCTCGTCTTCTTTGTCTCTGGCTGGTCGTGTTAGCGCTTGCCCTCGCGCCGCAGTTGCGCGCACAGGCGCCTACCGGCACGCTTCGCGGCACGGTAACTGACCCCAGCGGAGCGGTGATTCCGAACGCTCACGTGAGCGTCACTACCGTCGATGGTCATACTGTCGCCACTGCGACCTCCGATGCTTCGGGCGCATACGCGTCGAAAGTTACTGCCGGATCGTATCTGATCATCGGCACCGCCCAGGGCTTTGCTCCATCCAACTCGAAAGCCGTGACCGTTGCTGCGGGGCAGAGCAAGCAGGTCGATGTCGCGCTCGAAATCGCCGTCGAGAAGCAGCAGGTGGTGGTCAACGAGGACACGCCGACGGTGAGTGTGGATCCGACCAACAATGCCAACAGCCTTGTCCTGAAGGGCGCGGACCTCGACGCGCTCTCCGATGACCCGGACGAGCTGTCGAATGAGCTGACCGCGCTGGCCGGCCCGGGTGCTGGTCCGAACGGCGGCCAGATCTATATCGACGGCTTTACTGCCGGCGAGCTGCCGCCCAAATCGGCGATCCGCGAGATCCGTATCAACCAGAATCCGTTCTCGGCTCAGTACGACAAGCTGGGTTACGGCCGCATCGAGATCCTGACCAAGCCGGGTACGGACAAGTTCCGCGCCCAGTTCATGGCCCAGGGCGATCCCTCGCAGCTGAACACGGGCAATCCGTTCGACAAGAACATCCCGGACTACTACAGCTACCAGTACAACGGTACGATCAGCGGCCCTATCAGCAAGAATGCCTCGTATTTCGTAAGCGCCGAGCACCGCAGCATCCAGGACGACTCGATCGTCGACGCCTATCGCCTCGCAGGTGAGGTGAATGGCGACTTCGCGGCCGGCATTTACACCAACGCCGCGGACTACAACACGGTTTCGTTCAACGACGCGCTGGTGACGCCGCAGGGCCGTACCAATATCAGCCCGCGCATCGATCTCCAGCTGGGAGCGAGCAACACGCTGAGCGTGCGTTACCAGTTCTACGACAACAGCGAGAAGAACGAGGGCATCGGCCAGTTTTCGCTGCGCGATCAGGGCTACAACACCTCCTCGACCGAGCACACGGTTCAGATCAGCGACACGCAGATCCTCAGCGACAAGGTCATCAACGAGACACGCTTCCAGTTCCTGCGCGATTACTCGAAGACGACTCCGGCTTCGGATACGCCCGAAACGGCGGTCTCCGGACTGGAAACCTTCGGTGGTTATGCCGATCAGACGGCGAACGATCACACCCTGCACTATGAGCTGCAGAACCTGACCGAGATCGCTCTCAAGACGCACGCCATCAACTTTGGCGGACGCCTGCGCTACGCCCGGGACGCGAATACCTCGAATGCCAGCTTCAACGGCCTGTTTACCTTTGGCGGCAACCAGTGCAGCAGCACCGATACGGACTGCACGACGACTACGGCCGCCGAGGCCTACGGGAATACGATCCGTGGTCTGGGTACCGGAGAGACCTGGGCGCAGATTCGCGCCGCCGGCGGCGGACCGAGCCAGCTCACCCTGTCCTATGGAAGCCCCAACATCGTCGCCAGCCTTACCGACGTGGGTCTCTACTACCAGGACGACTGGCGCGCCAAGAAGAACCTGACGCTGAGCTACGGCGTGCGCTGGGAGTCGCAGTCCGGTATCAGCGACAAGAATGACTGGGCGCCGCGCCTCGGCTTCGCATGGGGTCTCGGCAAGAAGGGCAAGCAGTCGAAGACGGTTCTGCGCGGCGGCTACGGCTTCTTCTATGACCGTTTCCAGCTGGCCGAAATCCTGCAGGCCAAGCGCCTGAACGAGAACGCCGATTCGCCGCAGAAGGAAGCGGTGATCGCGGATCCGTCCTGCTATTCGGCGGTCAGCATCACCTCCACCGATCTCGCCTCGTGCGAATCGACGGGCGCGACCAGCAGCAAGACGGCGGTCTACCAGATCGCTCCCAACCTGCACGCGCCGGTGACGCAGCAGGCTGCCTTCGGCCTGGAGCAGCAGCTGACCAAGTCCTCTACGATTTCGTTCACCTACATCAACTCACTTGGCAATCATCAGCTCATCACCCGCAACGCGAATGCGCCGCAGGTGGCCGGCTACAACGCTGCCGATCCGAACGTCTACCAGTACTACTCCGAAGCGGTCTTCAAGCAGAACCAGCTGATGACCAACTTCAATGCCCGCTTCACTCCAACCTTCTCAATCTTCGGGTTCGATTCCGTGAGCTGGGCAAACAGTGACTCCTCGGGCGTCTCCGGAAACCCGAGCAACTCGGCCAATCTCAAGCAGGACTACGGACGCGCAGCGTTCGACGTGCGCAACCGCCTCTTCCTGATGGGCAGCTACATGGCACCCTGGCAGGTGCGTCTGAGCCCGTTCGTCGTGCTGCAGACCGGCACGCCGTTCAACATCACCACGGGCCAGGACAACAACGGCGACTCGTTCTTTAACGACCGTCCGACCTTCGCGCAGTCCGGCGACACAGACACGGTGGCCACCTCCTATGGCACCTTCAACCTGAATCCGACAGCAGGCGTGGCCGAGGGCGAAAAGCTGGTGCCGGTCAACTACGGCGGCGGGCCTAACCTCTTCACCTTCAATCTGCGCGTCAGCAAGACCATCGGTTTCGGTCCGAAGGTCGCAGGCGCGGCTCCTCAGGGTGGCGGTGGTCCCGGCGGGGGCGGCGGTGGTGGCGGACGTGGCGGCGGTGGTGGTCCTGGCGGCGGTGGCCCTCCGGGAGGCGGACTTGGTCCCGGCGGCCTGAGCGGCAACAATCGCGGCCCCGGCGGTCCTGGCGGCCCGAATGGTCAGACCGGTCCGACGCACTCCCGCTACACGTTGACGCTGAATGCGCAGGCTCTGAACCTGTTCAACGACATCAACCTGGCGGCGCCGACCGGCGTGCTGGGCTCGCCGGAATTCGGCAAGTCCAATGCGCTCGCGGGGCAGATCTACTCCTCGGGCTCGGCCAGCCGGCGTATCTTCGTGCAGGCAGTGTTCAGCTTCTAGCGAAGAGCCGAAATAACAGACGGGCGGGAGAAATCCCGCCCGTTTTTCTTTGATGGATGTCTTCTTGCTTCTTTTGGAATGGGCAGAGGCATTTGCGGTGCGTAAAAGGGATCGCGGTGCGCAGCGAAACTCGCCTGTGATGCTTTTGCTCAGAGAGCGAGGTGTTTGCGTTCAGCGATTGCGCCGAGCTTCACGAGGCGCGCTCTTATCGCAGTGGGTGTTCTTTTGAGCTCATGAGCGATCTCTCGCGCTCCGGCTTTTGCATGAAAGAGTAGAAGCAATCTGGCTTCACTCTCCGGAGTCCACGGCCGCCCCTTGTTTTCTCGTCTGGAATCCCGTGGCTTCGGGGCTTCTTTCTCGCCCCGCACTCTCCTGGAAGCAGTGCGCTTTTCAGGCACAACACGTGCAACGAGCTCCCCTGGCTCTCCCCTGAGTGCTGCTTTTATCGCCGCTTTGTGCTCCTTCCAGTGATTGAGCAGCGCATGATGTTCTGACGCCAGTCGATAGACCCATTTCAGCTCTGCCTGCCGAGACGCCTGTTTATCGCCGGTGATGACCTGGAGTGGCACGATATCGGGCATAAGTCCGGCAGCGAAGATATCGAATAGCCAGGTCTTAATTGTTTCGCCCTTGATTTTCGGCCGTATCGCACCTTCCCGGCATCTCCGCAGGTGAGCTTGCTTCCTCTTGTCGAAGTCGGCTGTTTCTCCTACATAGACAAAACGGTTAGTGCGAGGGTCTTTGATTCCGTAGATGGTATGTGTGCGATCGCTCTCGAGGCACGCCATGGCCTATTCTGGCTCAGATTGCGCCACAGACTCATCGATTTTATGAAGGATCGATGTCTCTGCAGACGCGAAAAGGCCGGGATTGCTCCCGGCCTTTGGATCGTGCGGATGCGATGAAGCTTAGGCGGCCTTGACGACCAGGGCCTTCACGCGGGCGTTGAGGCGGCTCTTGTAACGGGAAGCCGTGTTCGCGTGGAGGATACCCTTCTGGACGCTCTTGTCGAGGGCGGAAGCGGTGGCGCGGTACTGCTCGGCCGCGGCTTTGACATCGCCCTTCTGGATCGCCTCGCGCAGAAGGCGGAGGCTACCGCGCACGCGGCTCTTGTTGGCGCGGTTCACTGCAGTCTTCTTCTCGGTCTGACGAACGCGCTTCAGCGCGGAGACGTGATTTGCCATGGTAGTTCTAAACTCTTTTCCTGAAGTTGGGATGCAGGCAATGAGGCATCCCCTGCAAACCTTAAGTTTAGGGGAAGTCTGCCCGATGGTCAATCGAAAAGAGACGTTTCCGGATGCTACGGCGCCTCTGAAAACGGGCTGCGCGGGGTAAGCAGGACAGACTTCGTTCCGGAAGCTCGGCGCACTTCCAATCTTACGCCTTGTTCCTGTTCCGATCCCGTCGCCCGCAAGGCCTCCAGAACCTGCCATAACGCCGGGTCGTTGTTCCCGTTCACCGCAACGATATGGTCGCCCAGGACGAGACCAGCCTCAGACGCCGGGGAGCCCTTGAGGACGCTGTCGACGACGACAGCGCGATAGTCGGGTCCCGGAGCCACCAGATGCATTCCACTCGTGGCCAGCTGAAACGGCGAGTTGAAGTTCTCATTCGGCGCGAGAAAAAGGCGTTTGTGGCTCCAGTCCCAGGTAATCGTAAAGCGGGAGAGCAGCCGCGCCCCAACGATGCCGGCAATGGCCGGGTTCGCCAGCAACCCATTGCTGGAAGCAGGCACATCGGCGACGAGATGCGAAAAGTGGAATGGACCGAGACCGAATCCGGCCAGCAGCGCGAGATGGGAGCGCACTTCGCCGCCGACAGCTCGAACCGCAGGAGCGGATGCAAAATGCGAATCAGTGATAAGCCCCGGGTGTGCCTCCAGAAACCCTTGCGATAGAACAAGATCGGCGGTCAGGCCGCTGTCGACGAAAAACAGGCCGCGAACGGCTCTGCCATCGTCTCCCAGGACGACCGCCTCCACAAAGGGCGAGTTGCTCACGATGCGCAGCGGGATCTCGGTACCTGCGGGGTGGATAGAATTCTTGGCCGGCGTGAAGGTGGCGCTCTGGTGCTGGTAGTCGACGGTGATGGTGTAGCGAAGGAACAAGTCCCCACCCAAAAGAGCGTCCGTGCGCCTCCCGATCTGTTCGGAGATGTAGTCGATGGGCAGGATCGCGCCCTTCTGGCCGGTAAGGTTGAGCTCGTGTCCGGCAGGACCCCAGTGCAGGTCGGCATTTTCGAAGAGCCGGAGCGCTTCGCTCTCGCCCTGACCGAGACCCGAGGCCCGCAGGGTAATTCCGGAGCCGGTCAGGCCTGCCTTGATCGCGACGTCCGGGCTCACGATGTTCATGGACGAGCCGGAGTCGAGGATGACATTCAGCGGGCCGGAACTGCCGATCGCGCCCGGCATGTAGACCAGGGTATGGATCAACTCCACGGGCATCGTCTCCGGAGCTGCCGCCGTGGGAGCGGCCGGGACCGCCTTCGTGGGCGTCTGCTGCGCAAAGCCCGGGATCGAAAAGAGTGCGCAAGCGGCGAGCAGCGGCAGGGCGCGTGTCATGCCAGCCATTCTAAGTGCGGCGGCACGGTTTCTTGGATTCCCGCGCCTCCGCTCCTGCAATCAATCGTTGGCGATGCCGATCTCGTTCCCCTCGGGATCGTGCAGGCTCAGGTGGTTCACCCTGCCGTGGGCATCGTAATCGGGCTGCACATCCGTGCCCTTTGCTTTCAGGTATTTGTAGGCGGCGTTGAGATCCGGCGAAGTGAAGACGACATGCAGCCAGCCCTGCTCGAGGTTGCCGGACAGCGTCTTGTGCCGAACCGAGCCTTTGCGCCAGACGAGGTCGATCCGGAGGCCGGGCATGGTCATGCCGTAGCGTTTGAAGTCCGGAGTATCCGGCTCCATTTTGCCGCGATGCAAGCCGAGCACGTTCTCGTACCAGGAGGCTTCTTTTTCGATGTCCGCGACGGAGGCAGTGACATGGTGCGGGGTGAGGTGCAGAGGATTCTCCACTGCTGGGGCCTGAGCGTGCGCGCTGAGCGCGAGGATGGAGAGGGAAAGGAATCCGCAAAAGGCGCGGGAACAATGAGGCATGAAGACTCCGAAAAAAATGTGGCTCGCTGCCCGTAGGCGGGCCCTGTTCGTTATGGACGGATGAGCTACGTGATTTTGCCGCGCGCATTGACGGCGGCATGAGAGCCGGGCGAGGATGGACGGCCTATGAACAAGCGCGAGTTCCTGAAAGTCTCCGGCGCGGCTGCGGCAGGCACCGTGATGTCTCGTATGCTGAAGGCGGAGAAGACCTTGGCGGCGCATCGGACGAACTGGGCGGGAAACATCGAGTACAGCACGGATCAGCTTTATATCCCCTCATCGGTCGACGAGGCGCGGGAGACGATTCGGAACGCGGCGAAGATTCGGGCGCTCGGCGCGCGGCATTGTTTTAACCGGATCGCGGACAGCACCTCGGCGCAGATTTCGCTTGAAAAGCTCGACAGCATGGAGCTGAACGAGGCGGAGAAGACCGTGAAAGTCGGCGGCGGCGTGCGTTACGGCAAGCTGGCCCCGTGGCTCGACGCGAAAGGGTATGCGGTTCACAATCTCGCCTCGCTGCCGCACGTGACGGTGGCCGGGGCCTGCGCCACGGCGACGCACGGGTCTGGAAGCGCGAACAAAAACCTGTCCTCGGCGGTCGAGGGCTTTGAGCTGATCACCGCTGATGGACGGCTGGCTGAGTTCTCCCGTAAGAAAGATGGTCCCAAGTTCGACGGCATGGTCGTGGCCATGGGCGCGCTCGGGGTGCAGGCGACTACCACACTGCACGTGGTGCCGACCTTCCAGGTGGCGCAGAAGGTCTATCTCGACCTGAGTTTCGACCGCCTCGAGCACGACCTGGATGCAATCTTTGCCTCGGCCTACAGCGTGAGTCTTTTCACCAACTGGCAGCAGAACCGCGCCACGCAGGTGTGGCTGAAGCGCAAGCTCGAAGGCGATGCGACCGGCTGGGAGAACGACTTTTACGGGGCGAAGGCGGCGACGGTGAAGATGCACCCGATCATCGGTCACGATGCGACGCCCTGCACCGAACAGCTTGGAGTGCCGGGCCCTTGGTACGAGCGTCTGCCGCACTTCAAGATGGCCTTTACGCCTTCGAGCGGCCAGGAAATCCAGAGTGAATACTTCGTGCCGCGCGAGCATGGCTACGCGGCCATCCGCGCCGTGGAGAAGCTGCGGGACAAGATCACGCCGCACCTCTTCATTACCGAGCTGCGCACCGTCGCTGCCGACGACCTTTGGCTGAGCATGGCCTACCAGCGGCCATCGTTGGGGATTCACTTCACCTGGAAGCCCGAGACGGACGCCGTCCACGCCGTGCTGCCGGAGATCGAGCAGGCGCTCGCGCCGTTTCAGCCCAGACCGCACTGGGGCAAGGTCTTCACCCTCGCGCCGGAGCGGATCGACGCGCAGTATGCGCGGCTGGCCGAGTACCGCAGGCTGGCAGCCGAGCTCGACCCGGGTGGCAAGTTCCGGAATGCATTTATGGACCGGGAAGTGTTTGGGTAGAGCTAAACTATGGCACTTAGTGCTAGAGTGGTTGCGTGAGGCCGGTCTCCGCGCTGCCGCTCGCGGTCTACAAGAGCAAGGCCTTCGCACGCTTTCAGAAGAAGGCTCGTATATCCGACGCCGACTTGGTGCAAGCCGCGAGAAATGCGGAGCGCGGCGTGATCGACGCTGATCTGGGTGGAGGCGTGATCAAGCAGAGGATCGCCAGAGGCGGCGAAGGGAAATCCGGCGGCTCAAGATCGATTGTCCTCTTTCGGCAAGGCAGTAGGCTTGTCTATGTCTACGGCTTTGAGAAGAAGGATCGGGCCAACATTCGATTCGATGAGCTCGAGGCATTTCGAGAGCTGGCGCGGGTCATCCTCGGCTACTCGGAGGCTGAGATTGGTCAGCGCGTGAAAGATGGTGCGTTGCTCCAGATCCATAGCCCAAAGGAGGAAAACAATGGCTAAGAAGTTTCGTAGCAATGCCATGGCCGCTGTGCATGAAACCGCAGCCGATCTCTACAGCGTAGACGGCATAGACCGGAAGACTATGCGAAAGTTCGACGCACTCTGCCTGACACCGGTTGAGGAGATGTCTCCAGCTGAAATTCGTGCTTTGCGGGACCGTGAACAGGCCAGCCAGGCCGTTTTCGCCGCATATCTGAATGTGACGCCGAGCCTGGTGAGCAAATGGGAGCGTGGCGAGAAGCGGCCACAGGGCGCGTCGCTGAAACTGCTTTCCCTGGTGGCGAAGAAGGGGTTGGAAGTCGTGGCCTGAAGTAGCACGAGGCCGTTCTCCTCCGGATACACCCTTGCCGAAAAATTCACCGCCCACGCATTGACTCGCCGCCCGGGCGGGGCTACTCTGAGCGCATCGTTACCCTTCGGCGCAGCGACGGAGTGCATCGGGATCGTGAATGGGCCTGTCCGGCCTGTCTCCGGTTCCGTCTCGTATCCTCTCCGGGCCGGCTTCGAGCCGAGGGTCTTTCCGACGGCAACCAGCATCCAAAATCCAAGGCGCCGGCAACGGCCCAACCCGGAGGGCAATTCCTTCTTTGAATAAAAAAGCGCTCGACATCACGCCGAACCTTGAGCCCCTTTTCGGGACCCGCGATGAAAACCTCAGGCTCATGGAGGATATGCTCCATGTGCGCATCGACCTCAAATCGGATGCCGTGGTGGTGGAGGGCGCGCCGCAGAACGTTGCGCGGGTCGAACGCATCTTTGCCGACTACGAGGCTATGTGCAAGGCTGGGCATTGCCCCCAGGGTGCGGAGCTGCACAGCATGCTGCGGCTGGTGGTCGCCGATCCGGCGGCATCCCTGCGCTCGCTGACCGAAACCGGCAAGCAGCGCGCCGCGGGTGGAATCAAGCGCATGGTGCAGCCGCGGTCGATCAACCAGCGGCGTTACGTCGAATCGATTGAACAGAACGACATGGCTTTCGGTATCGGGCCGGCGGGTACGGGGAAAACCTATCTCGCCGTAGCGATGGCCGCCTCTGCGCTGCTGGCCAAGAAGGTCAGCCGCATCATCTTGGTGAGGCCGGCGGTCGAGGCCGGTGAAAAGCTGGGCTTCCTGCCCGGCAGCCTGCAGGAGAAGGTCGACCCTTACCTGCGCCCGCTCTATGACGCGCTCTATGATCTGCTCGAACCGGAGCGCGTGGACCGGATGCTCGAGAAGAACATCATCGAAGTGGCTCCTCTTGCCTTTATGCGCGGCCGCACGCTGAACGACGCCTTCGTCATCATGGACGAAGCGCAGAACACCACCAGCGAGCAGATGAAGATGTTCCTGACGCGCCTCGGCAACAACTCGAAGGCGGTTATCACCGGCGACGTAACGCAGATCGATCTGCCCAACCCGCGCAAGTCCGGGCTGGTGGAGGCGATGTCGATCCTCGAGGGCGTGGATGGCATTGCCTTTACGCACTTCGAGAGCGGCGACGTGGTGCGCCACCAGCTGGTGCAGCGCATCATCCAGGCCTACGACAACTTCGGCCGCCAGCAGCCGGAGCTGCCGCTGCGCATGGCCGACGAAGCCTCGAGCGCGGCCAAGCCGCAGTAAAGGCCATCACCGTGTGGGGTACCATCAAAAGGAGGGCGTTGCGCCCTCCTTTTGCTTTGTAGCGGGCACCTTCTGATCATGATCGACATCGACCCATCTATTGAGGAGAAATTCGGGCGGACGGCGCTCAAGCCTGCGCGGCTCAGGCGCTTTCTCGTCGCCGCCCAGACCGAGGCGCGCCTGAAAGGCGAAGTCTCCGTGCTGCTGACAGGCGACACGCAGATCCGCCAGCTCAACCGCAACTACCGCAAGAAGGACAAGGCGACCGACGTGCTGTCTTTTCCGGCGGATGAGATGGGGCAGGCGATGGGCATTGCCGGCGATCTGGCAATCTCCGTCGAGACGGCAGCGCGCGAGGCAGAATCGCGCGGGCATGCGCTGGTGATCGAGCTCGAAGTGCTGCTGCTGCATGGTGCGCTGCACCTGGCCGGATACGACCACGAGGTCGACGGCGGCGAGATGGCCCGCAAGGAAGAGCGCCTGCGCAAGAAGCTGGGACTTGAAGTTGGCCTGATCGCGCGGACCCTCTCCCCGGCCGTGGGTAAGCCTGGGCCGACGAAAAAAGCGGTTACGAAAAAGTCAGTGGTGAAGAAGGCTGCTAAGAAGATCGCTGCGAAGAAGGTCGTGCCGAAGAAAGCTGTTCGGAAACAAGCCGCTCGGAGCCGTGTGCGATGAGCCCCTGGACTGCACTGCTGATTGCGCTCCTGCTGCTGATCCTTACGCTGGCTTCCTATATCAGCCGTCTCTATTCGGAGATGGGCAAGTTCCTCGCCGGGGAGTTCCAGGAGAACATCGACGCGTGGGAGCAGCACGTGGAGCCGCGCCTGCGGCTCGATCGCGACCACATCGCGCTCTCGGCGGCGATCCTTGCGCAGCTTGCCCTGGCCGGGCTCACGCTCATCTTCGGCATGCTGCTCTTCGACCGCAGCCCGAACGATCATCTGACCGCGCCGGAGGTGCTGCAGGTGGGCCTCGGCGTGGTGATGATCGTCATCCTCTTCAACCAGCTGCTGCCGTTCGTCTTCTTCACGCGCACGCGCGGACTCTGGATCGTCCGCTGGCGGCATGTGCTGCGCGCTCTCTTCTACCTGATGATGCCGGCGACGTTGTTCCTTGGCTTCCTGCTCTCGATTGCCGCGCTGGCGGATACGCCGGAGCGCAAGGAAGAAGAAGCGACGACCGAGGCGGTGGAAGCATTGCTCGAAGCCGGCCAGGAAGAGGGCATCCTCGAAGAGAGTGACCGCGACCTGGTGCGCTCGGCGGTGGAGTTCGGGGACAAGCTGGTGCGCGACGTGATGACGCCGCGTCCGGAGATCTTCGCTGTCCCGGCAGAAACAACGTTGGCCGCGTTTCTCGAGATGCTGGTGAACGAGCCGTACTCCCGCGTGCCCGTCTATCAGGGCTCGCTCGACCAGGTAACGGGCATCGCCTTTGCGCACGATTTGCTGCGCATCCGCGATGAGGACGCGCTCACGCAGACGGTCGAAAGCATCGAGCGCACAGCTACCTTCACGCCTGAGACCAAGAAGGTGAACGAGCTGCTGCGCGAGATGCAGCGCGAGAAGCAGCACATGCGCATCGTGATCGATGAATACGGCGGCGTCGCCGGTCTCGTCACCATCGAAGACCTGATCGAAGAGCTGGTTGGCGCGATCCAGGACGAGCACGAGCAGGAAGATGAGGCCGATGGCCCGGTGCGCGAAGCCGACGGCTCGTGGACGGTGCCCGGCTGGCTGCCGGTGGAACAAATGGGAGAGCTGCTCGGTCACGAGATCGAGCTGCCGGAAGATTACGAGGCGACCACGGTCGCCGGGCTGGTGAGCGAATCCGCAGGACGGATTCCGCAGCCCGGTGAGGTGGTTGAAGAGCATGGCCTGCGGTTCGAGATCCTCGCCTCGACCGACCGCAGGATCGACCGGTTGCACGTCTCGCGCGTGGGCGCTGAGCAAACCAGTGCGCCGGCAGAAGAAAAGGAAGAAGCATGAAATTTCGATCGGGATTCGTATCGATCCTCGGACGTCCGAACGCGGGCAAGTCCACGCTGATGAACTCGCTGGTTGGCGAGAAGGTGGCCATCGTGACCGCCAAGCCGCAGACCACGCGTAACCGCATTCACGGCATCGTCGAGGTGCCGGGGCGCAAGAAGCAGCGGCCGCCCGCGCAGATCGTCTTCGTCGACACGCCGGGTGTGCACAAGCCGAACACCACGCTCGACAAGCGCATGATGCAGGAGGTCCACGACGCGCTCGAGACGCGTGACGCCGTGCTGCTGATGGTGGATGCTACGCGCCGCCTCGACCTGCCGGGACTCGACCACGAAGCGGAAGAGGGCGAGAGCCCCGTGCTTGGACTGACGATTACCTCGGCTGACGGTAAGCAGGTCACCCACTCCGCGCCGAAGCGCCCGAGCGGACGCGAAGGCCAGAGCGAAGACGAGTTTGTATTTGATTTGTTAAAGAAACTCGACTGCCCGGTCTTCCTGCTGCTCAACAAGATCGATCTCATCGAGCGTGCCAAGCTGCTGCCGCTCATTCAGCAGCTGTCTTCGCTGTATTCATTTGCGGAAGTCATCCCCATTTCTGCTCGCAAAAAAGACGGGCTCGATCGCCTCATCGACCGCCTGGTTGCCGTGCTGCCCGAAGGCGAACGCTACTTCCCCAAGGAGCAGTTCACCGATCAGCCAGAGCGATTCCTGGTGGCGGAATTGATCCGCGAGAAGATCCTCACCGAGACCGGCGAAGAGGTTCCGTATGCCTCGGCCGTGGTCATCGAACGCTTTGAAGAGCCGAGCGAAGAAGAGTTGGCAAAGGCGGCGAAGGCTGCAGCGAAAGACCCTGCCAACGCAAAGCTGCCGGTGACGAAGATCGCCGCGGCAATCTACTGCGAGCGCAGCGGCCAGAAGGCGATCCTGATCGGCAAGGGAGGAGCGAAGCTCAAGGCGATAGGCACGGCTGCACGCAAGGAGATCGAATCGCTGCTCGGCACGCGCGTCTTCATGGAGCTGCATGTGATCGTCCGCGACGGCTGGCGCGAACAGCGCGGATTCATCGAGACGCTCGACTGGCGGAATCAGCTGGAACATTTGATTCCTAAGACGCAGGACGAGGAAGAGTAGGGCGAGGGTGCAGGGGTTTCGGATGTAGTGCCTCTGTACAGCTGGGCTTATGACAGAAGATATGAACAACACGGTCGCTTCCATAAGGAATTCCGAGAAACTTACACGGATATTCGGGCAGTGGCCGTCATTTCATGACGCTGAAGTTCTGGAGATACATCTCAATCGTGGAAACTTCGTACCGAGCAAAAAGCATTCGGAGATGCCATTTCTGACGATGACAGTTTGGTTATGGGAGATGACGAAAGAAGTCAACGAAGGTGGCTACTTTATTCTTCGCAATCACACTCGGTGCACATTTCAATTCCGCGATGTCTCTAAATTGGAGCTCTCCGACTTCAATTCTCAAAATGCGATCTGGGGGCTTGAGATCGAGAAGAAAGAGCGCGAAGAGAAGCCAACGCCTTATTTTGCTGTTGGTGTTCAGCCGTCGTTTGGAATCGCTGCTTCGTTCGAATGTGTCGAGATCGAGATAACAAACGCGGAACTGTTGAGTGCTGAGGAAGTGGCTGCCCTCGAAGAGTCCTGAGCCGATTTGTGCGTCGCGGACCGCAGGTTTCTCCGCAACGGTAGCCTATGGCTCGCTCCAGTCGGAATGACAGTCAGTTGTTGTACTAGTAAGAGGTTCACGTGTTAAGTAAGTTGTTCGGCCGACAAAAGAGTGTGCAAGAGCAGCCCCGAGGTGGCAGTGGTGAGCTGCCGTTCTCGGTCGTGCTGCTTTTGAGGAAATATGTGCCGCTATCGAATGGAGACCTGCAAGCCGCGGCGGAGCGTGGCTGGGAGAGAAGTTTCGATGGCAAAGAAGATCCCGCGTTCTGCGTGATGGGTAAGCGGGGCCAGCAATTCGTGAAGGCCGGTTCGCATGTGCTTGCCCTTCTGGAGGGGAGCAAAGGCTATCTCGGCAAGCAGAAAGAAGTGGCCAAGCAGCTGCGCAGTGAACATCAGGCCCGCGTGTGGCGGCAGCACCGGGGCTGGCTGGCGCTCGATCTCTGGAATCTCGAACTGCCGAAGGCCGAGGCCTACTCCGTGCTCGCCAGGTTGGCGATTCCCTTGCTCGCGACTCCGCGGATGAGTAAGAGCTGTGTCGGGGTGTATCTTCCGCGAGAGAGCGTATTTGCCCCTAATGATGGCGCTGCGGAAGAAGGTTTAAACCTCATGCTTCATCATCAATTCACCGTGTGATGGAGCTCGTTTGTCTTCATGATCGATCAAAAGAGCTTCGTACCTTCCCACCCAAGCGGAGCTTGGATGGGGCACCCTCATCTTCGCCTGTGAAGAGAACCGCAGGTTCCTCCACTCTGCCTTGCTGCGGTCGGAATAACAAGTCTCAGGGGAAGAGAAGGTTGAAGGCAGAGGCAGGAACCAGCTACACCCCACACCCTATTCCCTAAACCCTGCCTTTCTATTGCTCGCGCACCACTACGCCCAGGGCCTTCATCTTGCGGTAGAGATGGCTTCTCTCCAGGCCCAGCGCCTCGGCGGCGCGGCTCATGTTGCCGTGGCATTCGTCGATCTTGCGCAGGATGTACTCGCGCTCATAGGCCTCGCGGGCATCCTGCAATGTGCTGAACTCGTCAGTCCTTCGCGTAGCGTTGCGGTGGACGAGCATCGGCAGGTGTCTGCGCTCGATGCGATTCGATTGCGGATGCAGGATGATGACGCGCTCGAGCACGTTCTTGAGCTCGCGCACGTTGCCCGGCCAGTGGTACTGCTTCAATAGTTCGAGCGCGTCTTCGCCGATCTCGATGCGCGGGCGTCCGTACTCGCGGCCGAAGCTGCGCAGGAATTCCTTCGCCAGCAGCGGGATATCCTCCTTGCGCTCGCGCAGCGGCGGTACAAAGAAGGGAATGACATTGAGGCGATAGAAGAGGTCTTCGCGGAAGTTGCCCTTGGCAATCTCTTCTTCGAGATTCTTGTTGGTCGCGGCGATCACGCGCGTGTCCACGCTGATGGGCTGTGTCGCGCCCACCGGCACAAAGCTCTGCTCGTCGAGCGCGCGCAGCACCTTGGCCTGCGTCTTCAGGCTCATGTCGGCTACTTCGTCGAGGAAGAGCGTGCCGCCATTGGCTCGCTCAAACGTTCCGCGCTTTTCGGCCGGACCGCCGGGCATCGCGCCGTTGCGATAGCCGAAGAGCTCACTCTCGATGAAGTCTTCCGGGATGGCCGCACAGTTGAGCTCGACGAAGACACGGTCCTGGCGCGTGCTCTGCGAGTGGATGGCGCGTGCGATCAGCTCTTTGCCGGAGCCGGATTCGCCGTAGATGAGCACGCGGCCGTTGGTCGGCGCCATCAGCTTGATCTGCTGGCGGAGGGCCTTGGCCGGCACGCTTTCGCCGGTGATGGTCGTCTCGAAGGCGAACTGCCGCCGCAGTTCGAGATTTTCATGACGCAGCCGGTGAGCCTCGATCGCATTCTTGATGACGATCAGCGTGCGCTCGAGCGAGAGCGGCTTTTCGAGGAAGTCGAAGGCGCCGAGCTTGGTGGCGCGCACGGCGGTCTCGATGGTTGCGTGGCCGGAGATGACGATGACCTCGGGGCGATTCTCGGCTTCGAGCGTGCTCAGGTCGTTCAGCACTTCCAGTCCGTCGCGATCGGGCAGCCACACGTCGAGCAGCATGACGTCGTAAGTGGCGTCGCGCAGCAGAACAAGCGCCTCGACACCGCTTGGAGTGGACGAGACAGCATAGCCTTCTTCGCGGAGGATCTCTTCGAGGAGCTGGCGGATTTCGGGTTCGTCATCGACGACGAGAATATGGTTCATTCGTTCTGATCTTAAAAAAGCAGTTCGATCGTTCTTGCATTCCACATGAAATCAGTCGTTCTTATCCAATTGCACCGCGAGAGGAAGCTCGAACGGTAAATCATGCACTCTTTCCACAGAAAGATGCCCATTTGTGGCTGTGCCGTTGTGCGCTGTTTCATCCTGGGTAGAAATCTCCGGGGCGTGAATCTCGGCAAAGGGCAGGTTCACGATAAAGCGTGCGCCGGCGGGCGTATTGCTCTCGGCCCGGATGGCGCCGTGGTGTTCCTGGATGACCTTGGCGGCGATCGAGAGGCCGAGCCCGCTGCCGCGCTGCTTGGTCGAAAAGTAAGGCAGAAAGAGCCGCTCGCGGCTCTCTTCCGTCAGGCCGTGGCCGGTATCGGAGAGAACGATCTCCGCCATGGTGTGCGTTTCGCTGTAGCCGGTGGTGATCGAGAGTACGCGCAGCAGGCTGTGCTGCATGGCCTCGGCTGCATTGTCGATCAGGTTGGCGAGCGCGCGCTGCAGGGCCTGCGGGTCGACCATCACGGCCGGCAGCGTGAGGTCGAGATGCTGCTCGATGCGCACGCCGTTGAGTCGTCCGTGGAAGAGCGCAATCGAGTTCTCGACGATGCGGTTCAGATCCTCGGGGCGAGGCTGTGCGGCGGGGAACTCGGCGAGCACGGCGAACTGGTCGACCAGCGTGCGCATGGACTCAACCGAGGAAAGGATTACATCGCTGCACTTGCGGATGACCAGTTCGGAGTCAGGGCGCGGCACGTCCATGTGGCGGCGGATGCGCTCGGCGGAGAGGCTGATGGGCGTGAGCGGATTCTTGATCTCGTGCGCCACGCGCTGTGCCACCTGCTTCCACGCAAGCTGGCGCTGGGCGCGCAGCAGCTCGGTCACATCTTCGGTGACGAGGATGGAGCCGCGCCGCTGGTAGCCAAGGTCGAGCGTCGCGAGCGTCAGAGTCAGGCGCAACGGACCGGTGTTCTGCGTGAGCTCGAATTCGTTGGCGGCGATGCCCATGCGCTGCGCGCGGCGTTCGAGCAGGGTGATCTCGGTGGCGATCTCCGGCGGCAGTACCGAGGAAAGCTGCGTCCCCACGAGCTTGCCGTTGCGGGGCAGGTTGAAGAGATCGAGGAAGGTGCGGTTCACCTGCTCGATGCGCAGCTCGGCATCGAGTGTGACCACGCCGCTGGGAATGGTTTCGAGAATGGTCTCGAGCTCGCGGCGGCGGGTTTCGAGCGAGAGGTTCGCGGCCGAGAGCTGCGCGGCGGAAGTCTCCGCAAGCGTGCGGCTCTGCTCCAGATCGGAGGCCATATGGTTGAAGGAGCGAACGAGTTCGCCGAGCTCCTGGGTCGCGGAGACGGTGACGCGGCGGCTGTACTCGCCCTCGGCAATGTCGTTCATCGCGTCCGCCAGCGCTTCCACCGGGCGGGTGATCTGCTTCGAGAGGAAGAGCGCCAGCCAGCTCGAGGCGAAGAAGATCAGTGCCGTGAGCATCAGCAGGAGCAGCAGGTAGGTGCTGCGAATCGTGCTGCGCTGGCGGTAGATGGCCCAGTACTGCGTGGTGCCGCGGCTGATGTCGGTGACCGCCTCGTCGAGGCCGGAAGGCATGGGCAGGCCGACGACGATCATGCCGCCCCGTCCGAGCGAGGCCATCCCCATGGTGTACTGGCCGTCTCCGATGGAGAGGACCGGCTCATCCGTGCGCTGGGCGGTGCGCAGGGCGACGTCAGGCAGCGGGTCGGTCGGGGT
>NZ_JASGFD010000054.1:0-32109 GCF_047605705.1 Silvibacterium sp.
TCCCGGAGTTGTCGCTCGTGGCCATCGATCCCGGCAACTTCACCGCGCACATGCTGCTCGGGCAGGCCTATCGGCAGACCGGCCGCCGCGATCAGGCTCAGCAGCAGTTCCAGGCCGCGCAGCGCCTGCAATCGCCGGCCTCGAGCGACAACTCCGGGAGCCAGCCCCAGTGAGCAGGCTCGCCACTGCAGCCCTGCTCGCGCTGCTCGCACCCGCCTGCCTGCGAGCGCAATCGCAACCGCAGCCACAGACCGCTCCGGCTGCGAACCGTGAAGCCACGCAGGCCACCGCCGCCTTCCGTGCCGGATACGCAGCCGCGGCAAAGGGCAATCTCGCTGCGGCCCGTACGCACTTCGAGCGCGCCGTTCATCTCGCGCCGCAGGTCGAGGAGGGCCACTCCGCGCTCGGCGCGATCCTCGTGCAGCTGCATGACTATCCGGCCGCCATCGCCGAGCTCAACCAGGCCCTCGCGCTCAAGCCCGCGGACTCTGCCGCGCTCGCCAACCTCGCACTTGCCTATGCCAATTCGGGCGATGCCGCCCACGCCGCGCCTCTCTTCGCGCAGCTTGCTGCCCAGCCGCAACCTCTCGCCCCAGATCTTCTCGCCGCGTGGGGACGCATCGAAGCCGCCAGCGGAGAACGCGCCGCCGCGCAGCGCCACCTCGAGCAGGCAGTTGCCGCCGACCCGCAAAACGCGCAGTTTGCCGACGATCTCGGCTCCCTTTACGCGCAGCAGCAGAATTGGCAGGCCGCCGCGCAGAGCTTCCGCCGCGCTATCGACATCGATCCGAGCTTCGCCCTCGCGCATCTGCACCTCGGCGTTGTCCTCGAAAACACCGCTCAGCCCTCCGATCCCGCCACCCTGCAGCAGCTCAACACCGCCGCCACCCTCGCGCCGCAGAGCCCTGCCGTGCAGCTTGAGCTGGGCAAAGCGCTTGCTGCCGCAGGCCGCGACGACGAGGCGATCTCCCACTTCCAGCAGGCGCATCAGCTCGATGCCGCAGCGCCGGAGCCTGCGAATCAGCTCGCCATGGCCCTCCAGCGCTCCGGACAGGTCGAGGCCGCAATCCCGCTCTTCACCCAGGTCGTCGAGGCGCAGCCCGACAACGCTCCCGCGCTCTCGAACCTCGCGCTCGCCCTTATCCAGACCGGCAAGGCGAAGGATGCCATCGCCTACATCCAGCGCGAGCTCACGCTCATGCCCAATGATGTCAACGGCCATCAGGTTCTCGGCGTCGCCTACCTCCAGCAGAGCGACATCGACGACGCCATGCACGAGTTCCGCACCGCACTCGCCGCTGAGCCTGACAATCCGCAGCTCCACTACAACCTCGGCCTCGCCCTCAAGCTCAAGGACGATCTGCCCGGCGCGGTGAAGGAGCTTGAGGAGGCCGCGCGCCTCGATCCCGCATCGCCCGATGCGCCTTATACCCTCGGCATCCTCTCCATGCAGGCCGGGCGCTTCGACGATGCGGTGAAAAACTTCACGCAGTCGCTCGCCGCCCGCCCCAACAACGGCGACACCTGGGCTATCCTCGGCAGCGTCTACCGGCAGATGGGCAGAAACGACGATGCCGCCGCTGCCCTGCGCAAGGCCATCGCGCTCCTGCCCAATCAGCCCGGCCCGCACATCACGCTCGCCGGTGTATTGCAGGAGCAGGGCCACAAGGACGAGGCCGCCGCCGAGCGCAAGCAGGCGGCCGACCTCACCCGCGTCGCCGTCAACCGCCAGCGTGCGCAGTTCGCACTCAACGCCGCCAATGCCAGCCTGCAAAAGGGGCAGGTCGCTGATGCCGTCTCCCGCTATCAGGAGGCCATTGCCAGCGATCCCACCTTTGCCGAAGCCCATCGCCAGCTCGCTCTCGCGTATGACCGCGAAGGCCGCGCCTCGGACGCCGCCGCCGAGCGCGCGGCTGCGCAAAAGCTCGAAGGCGGCTCGCATCCGTGAGTGAAAGCATGAACCGTCGCCGCTTCCTCCGCTCGCTCAGCCGGTCCGCCCTGGTGCTCCCCTTCGCCGATGTGCTCGCCCTCGCTACACCGCCCGGCTTTGGATCGCGACCAGCGGGAGCGGGGGCCGAAGGCGATCCGCCCCGCGCGCAGCAAACGATGGGCAGCGCCCAGCCGACATATGAAGCGCGCCCCATGCCGCCGCCGCCCGGGCCGCCGTCGCCCATCAGCGGTACGCCACTCGGCGTCGAGTTCATCGACGTCGCCACGCAGTCCGGTCTCAATGCCAAGACCATCTTCGGCGGCGTCGGCAAGAATAAATACCTTCTCGAAACCACCGGCTGCGGCGTCGCCTTCTACGACTACGACGAAGACGGCTGGCTCGATCTCTTCCTCGTCAACGGCTGGCGTCTCGAAGGCTTCGCCAGGGGCGACGAGCCCACCTGCCATCTCTTCAAAAACAATCGCGACGGCACCTTCACGGATGTCACCCTGAAAGCCGGCCTCGCGCGCAGCGGCTGGGGACAGGCCTGCTGCGTCGGCGACTATGACAACGACGGCCATGACGATCTCTTCGTGACCTACTACGGACAGAACGCGCTCTTTCGTAACAATGGCGATGGCACATTCACAGACGTCACGGTGAAGGCTGGTCTCGCGCAGTCGCGCTTGCGCTGGAACTCAGGCTGCGCCTTCCTCGACTACGACCGCGACGGTCATCTCGATCTCTTCGTCGCCAACTACATCGACCTCGACCTGAAGACCGCGCCTACGCCCGAAGCGGCCAACTGCATGTACAAGGGCATCGTCGTCGCCTGTGGCCCGCCCGGCCTCGCGAGCGGAAAAAATATCCTCTACCGCAATAACGGCAACGGCACATTCACGGATGTCTCCGAGAAAAGCGGCATCGCCGACTCGCTCGGCAACTACGGTCTCAGCGTCGCCGTCGCCGATTTCGACAACGACGGCTGGCCCGATATTTACCTTGCCAACGATTCCACCGCCGCCACACTCTACCGCAACCAGAAAGACGGCACCTTTCGCGATGTCGCCATCGAGTCCGGCGCCGCGCTCTCGCCCGACGGCAAGCCGCAGGCGGGTATGGGTGTCTCCGTCGGCGATTACAACCGCGACGGTACACTCGACATCGCCAAGACCAACTTCGCCGGCGACACCGACTCGCTCTACGCCAATCTCGGCGACGGCAGCTTCGAGGACCGCACCTACCTCGCCGGCCTCGGCATGAACACGCGTTATCTCGGCTGGGGCGTCGGCTTCTTTGACATGGATAACGACGGCTGGCTCGACCTCCTCATTGCCAACGGCCACGTCTATCCCGAGGTCAACAACTCGCACAATGAAGCGCCCTATGCCGAGCCCAAGTATCTCTACCGCAACCTGCGCAATGGCCGTTTCGACGATGTCTCCGCGCTCGGCGGACCCGGTATCACCACGCCCGCGCCCGCCCGCGGCTGCGCCTTTGGCGATTACGACAACGATGGAGACATCGACATCGCTGTCAACTGCGTCAACGCTCTGCCGCAGCTCCTCCGCTGCGACTCCACGTGGAAGCGCAGCTGGATCAAGATCAAGTTAAAGGGCACGAAGTCGAACCGCACCGGCATCGGCGCGCGCGTCAAGGTCACCGCGCACACGCAGAAGAATTCGCAACAGCCGCTGATACAAATCGACGAGCTGCGCAGCGGCGGCAGCTACTATTCGCAGAACGATCTCCGCCTGCACTTCGGCCTGGAAGACGCGACCATCGTCGATAGCATCGAAGTCCGCTGGCCTTCAGGACAGGTCGACACCTTCAGCAATCTCGCCGTCAATCGCCTGCACATCCTCGAAGAAGGCAGCAAGACAGCGCGCTCCGAGATGCTCAAGCCCGCGACCAGGCGTAGTTAAGCCTTTCATTCTCCGAAAGATTGTCATTCCGACCGGAGCGAACGAAGTGAGCGCAGTGGAGGAACCTGCAGTTCTCTTTCACCAGGCGAAAATCCGGGTGCCCCACGTCTCGCTTCTGAGACGTGGGAAGACACACTATCTCGAACCACAGGCGATCGCTCCCGACCGCATCCCCGCAGCCATCGCCTTCGCGTACTGATCGTCGGGAGAGAACATCAGCACGCGGTCCAGCGTCTTTAGCGCCAGGTCGATCTGCCCCTGCCCGCACGCGACCTGCGCCAGGTTTTCTCCCGCCGCCGTCTGCGCTGGATCATGCTCGAACGCGCGCTGCCACAGCGCCATCGCTTCGTCGTAGTGGCGCTCCTGCGCCAGGATCAACGCCAGATCGCCTTCCGCCACGGCATCGAAAGGGTTCGCCTTCAGCGCCGACCGATACTCCGCCTGCGCCGCATCCGCGTGCCCCATCACCTGCTCCAGGAAGCCGAGCTCCATGTGCAGCTGCTCGTCATCCGCGTCCGCATGCTTCTGCTCCGCGCTGTGAAGAAGCCCGTACGCTTTCTGAGCAGCCTCGCGATCGCCCTTCGTCGCCAGCTGCGCATACGCCAACCCAAACTCGCGATCCGAAGGATGCTCTTCATGCACAGCCCGCAGCACGCCACTCTGTGCCGGCGGAGGAGAGATTCTCGCCCCCGGGATCTGGATGCGATGGTCCGTCACCTGCTCATGGGCAATGTCATTGGTCGCCGCGCGCGGCATGTGGCAGCCCGCGCAGTCCGGCTGCTCCGCATGATGTTGCGTCGCATACTTCGCGCCCGTATGGCACGCGAGGCAGCGGGTGCGATAAGAGGCCACGCGCTCGGCCTCGGTCGGCGAGCTGTGCGGATCATGACACGTCGTGCAGATCAGCCTGTCGCCGGCGCCGCGCTTGCACGCACTCTGCTCCAGCGCCTCCCACTGGCTCGTCGCGCGTCCGCCTGCACCCTGCTCCGCCGCGCGCACAAAGAACAGCGCGTAATCGAAGATGTCATCTCCGGGCTTAAAGTCTCCGAGCGACTTGCCCTGCTTCGCAACGACCACCTTGCCTTCAAGATGGCATTGCAGGCACACTGAGTCGCGACGCTCCGGCGCAAGCTTCGCAGGGTCGAGCATCGCCTTTGCGCCTCCCGATGCAACGTGCTCTGCGCCGTCGCCATGGCAGGACGCGCAGGTGATACCGCCATGCAGAACCGGCAGCGCCGCATAATGATTGCGCGCGTCCGGCAACGCCTGCTGCGCACCCGAGAAATGGCATCGCAGGCACCCCTGGTCGGCAGGCAGGGTCATGGGCATTGTCTTGGCGTCAAGATATCCGGGAGCCATGTCCCAGATGCCCTTCTTCGCATACCAGTTCACAGGAATCTCGAACCAGTAGCCCTGCTGCTCGAACAGATACGTGCGGCCGCGCTTCCCGGAGCCGAGAAACCACGCCAGCTCCTGCGTGCCATGCAGGTTTTCTACGGAGTTCCCGGAGGTTCGCTCGTAAGACAGATACACCCGCCCACGATCCTCGTACACGCGGTAATGAATCCCCGAAGCAGCATGCACAAAATCCCCAGGCGTAAACCCATCCATCGCCACCCCGCTGGCATGCGCCATTGGGGTGCTGCGGTACTTTTCATAGATTTCACGATGGCAGGAACTACACGCGGCGTCGGGATCTTCTGCTGCATGCGCCGTTGCCGTGTACCGCATCGGCGGCAGGCAAACTTCGGCTGTCGCCAGCAGCATGAGCGCAACAAACGAATACCTCCAACCTGCCGCTGCCGCTCGCGTTGAGGAGGCTCTCCACATGAAGCAGAGACAGATATTACCCGGTTCGCTACTCTCCCTGCCAGAAGCGATGATGCATGCTCAGTCGACGCTTGGTGGCAACGCTCAACCGGCTTTCGCTGCGGCCGAGCCGATAGCCGGCCAGCTTGGCGCCAGTCCGCAGCAGAGCTCCGGGAATCAGCAAAGGATTTCGTTTTAGAAGATAGCGCAGCTCGGAGAGCACAAAGCGCTTTCCCTCCCCACTCGCTTGTCCGAATTCTTCGAGCAGCCATGACTCGCGATGATGCAGAACCCCGATGTCGAAATAGCGCTTGAACTCACTCGCAATGCTGTAAGCATGGGAGTGGCGAACGCAGGCATCCCCCGCATAAGCCACCTTCCATCCACCGAGCAGCAGCCGCGCAACCAGCACCGTGTCTTCGCCAAAGATTACGTTCGTGGGAAATCCACCGGCGGCCATCAATGCGCTTCGGCGATACGCTGCGAATGAGTTCGAGATGAAGATGGCCTTGAAGCCCATCGTCTTCCGGGACTCCAATGTGCGCACGCTTGAGTGCTCTGGATAATTGAAGAGTCGCGCATGTGATTCAATCGGCCCGGCTCCGATGTGTGGCAGCTGCCGTCCGCATACCGCCGCAACCTGCGGATCTCCGAACGGGGCGAGGATGTTCGCGATCGCATCCGGGCTCGCGAGAATCGCGTCTTGTGTCAGGTAGACGAGAAACTCCACCTTATCGGAAACCTGCTCCGCCGCCCACTGTCGAGTCCCGCCATGATTAAACTCGGATCGAGCAATCTCAAGCACGCGAAAGCCCGCCTGCCGCGCAAGTTCCGCGGTGTTGTCATTCGAGGAGGAGTCGACAATGAGTATCTGTTTCGGCTCTACACAGGCCAGCAGCGCCCGCGAAAAAGCAGGCCATTCACTCGCTGCGTTAAGGGTAGGTACGATGACAGAAAATGCGGACATCAATCACCCTTTGAGCCTGGAAGCAGTGGAATATTTCACGAGGCTTTTAAATACTTACCCTGTCATTCGCTGTACTGATCCAGATCTGCCAGTCTTTGCGTTGTATTTCAGTACCTGTAGACAGGTAGGCTGTTGGTTTGTGTGATGTCGTGAATCAGGAATGTTGTCAGTGTAGCGCAGAGTTGTAAGGCTGATTTCTGATCAAAGCCCTAACGACGAGCTTCCAGAGGAAGTTTTCCGTAGAAGGGGGCGACAACGGATGGCATGCCACAGGTGGTCCATCAATAGCTGTGTCCGGCCAAGGATTCTCTCTTTCAAGGTCAGATTCTGACTGACGTTCGTAGCGTGACGACGGTATAGCAAGAGTGGTTTCTGAAGAAAGACCATACCTCCATGAAGGCGGTCGTTCAACGTACCAATCCAGGCATCGTGCAGATACTTTCGGTCTGTAGGGAAGGGCAGAAGCGGCGCCAGGAGATTCGACCTGAGCGCGAGAGACGAGCCTTGGTAGTTGTTCTTTACGATGTTCCTTAAGAAGCCACGCTGGAATTTTCCGTCCTTGTCCCATCGCCTGTTGCGAAATGGGATGCCCTCTGCATCAATCAGCGAGATGGCACTCATTACAAGTTGAACATGCGGCCCCTGACCGAAAGCCTCTCGAAAGAGTTGAACCTTGTCGGGAGCCCAAATGTCGTCGTGGTCAGAGAGAAAAAGGATATCGCCGGTAGCTGTTCGCAAGGCCTGCTCAAAGGTACGAATCACGCCTGCATTCCGCGTGTGCACGATCAAGCGGATGCGGGGGTCAGCAAAGGTGCGAATGCGATCAGGTGTGCCATCGGTAGAGTTGTCATCGATGATCACTATCTCATCGTTGGTGTCCAGCTGTAGAAGGATGGACTGCAGCTGCATGTCTATGTAGTGGCCGGCATTATAGGATGCCATACAGACAGAGACCTTTGGATGCCGCGGGGAGAGGGCTGTGGTGGAAAGACCCCCAGCAAGATGCTGATGGACCGTTTCGCGAAATAACCTTATGCGATAGCCTCTGGAGAGGAACAACCGCCGCAGAAGTGCTTGTACGGTTAAGTGCCGGAGGGTAGATGGCTCGCGCCGTAAAAATTGACGCATGAGCCGCATGAGGAGGCGTCCGGTGAGCTCAAATCCTTTCAGCAGGTTTCCCTCCGCGTCCCAGAAGGCAGAGTCGGCGAGCAGCATATGTCGATATCGCTCTGGCGACAGCTGATGTTGCATGTTTTTCACCGAAAGCTCATGTTGCACCTCAACGTCGCCAGCTATGGAAACTCTCTTCCCAAATTTGTGCAGGCGTCGAAAGATCGCCGTATCGCTGCAATCCAGCCAGAACCAGGGGTCGTAGCCTCTGGCCTGCACGAGTGCGTCTACGCGCAATAGGGAAGCTGAATTGATACCGAAAACGGGCTCGTCCGGTACACCAACAAAATTGGATGGGTACCAGGCCGGGAGCGCCCCCCAACGATAGTGAAGTGGCGAAATGGCGGTGCTCCCGCTTTGCACGCGGGGAAGGATAGCTGCAATGCTCGGATCCTGCTGATGTTGACGCGCATGCTTCGCCATCTCGGAGAGAAAGTTCGGGGGTAAAGCCGTGTCCTGATCGAGCGTCAGCAACCAGGTGCTGCCAGCATCTTCGGCAATTTCAATTGCCCGGTTATATGCATTGGCCAAGCCTTGATTTTTCGGATCTACAAGCTGTTCAATACCCGATATCCAATTTTCGTCTGAGACCTGCGCATCGGGACTGTTGTCAACCAGCAGAATGTGAACCTCTAGGTTCGGATCGGCAGCTTCAGCCCTGCTGTGCAACAGGCTCTGTAGGCTGATGGATTCCTTGGCCGCAATTTGGTAGAGGACGACGACGGCGAGAATTGAGACGCGCTGTGCGGGCAGGGAAGAGGCGGCCGAAGGAGGCCACGGATTGGATGAGGCGTACGGCACTTCCTTCATTTTTACGCATTTAGCAAGATCGTTGCTAGTGCGGCATGCGAATACAAGTACCTGCTCCCACGCAGGAATGTGTGGGCTAAATCTGGGGCTGGGGCGAAGAGCCTGCGGACGATTGCACCTGAATAGCCAGCGCCCAAAACTAGAGATAGAGTTCGTCTGAGTCTCTCAAGAGCCTGCATAGACGTGCTGGTGCCTATGCAGGCTCTTGGAAGGATTCAGTTTACTTGCAGCCAGTCACAATTCCCTTATTAACGACTATGCCTGTCGTGCACGTACCGGTGAAGCCGTTCTCGGAGCGGATATTCCCAGCTTCAATCGTGTCAAAGCTGGTGGTTCCTCCAAAATAGCGAGGGCCTGTAACATTAGGCGCTTGGGTTCTCGTATCGATCGGCTCCTCGTAGCGGATTCCTTGCCCCTGTGCTGTGGTAACCCCTCCGAAGTGAACGCCGTTCGAATACACCGTTGTTCCAAAAACGCTGATCGATGCTACCGAAGGCTCGGTAACAGAGATCATGTGATCGATATTGTGAAAAGCGATGATATAGGTGCCCGAAGCAGAGAATCTGGCAGCGCCCCCGGCTATCACAAGGTAAGGATCCGTAATCCCGCGTTTGATTGAGATGATTTGGCCGCCGACCAATTGAATATCATCCCCCTTATGGGATTCATCTTCGCCATTCAAGTCGAAGAATGCTCCTTGCTGGTGCTCGAAATGGCAACCGACACAGATGACATGTCCGCCTGTTACCTCAGCGTTTCGGGGCGCTCCATTGTTGCCTACGTTATATTGCACATCAACACCAAACATCTCGAAGGTTACAAAAGGCGACTGATCGATAAACCAGCCTCCTAGCCTGTTACCGCTGAGCTGCGAATGGGTCCAGGTGTTGTACTGGCCACCTCCGGTAGAGGTATGAGGTACGTAGAGGCCATACCTCAGATTGTTATTGGCATGCACATTGTCCCAAAGCAGATTGAAGGCGCCATTTCCGTACTGAATTCCGTTGTCGCCCATGTTGTAAATTGTGATGTTTCGGAATACGTAGTTATAGCCGATGTTTGAGGCGGGGTTTGCAGTACACGATTGATTGCAGTTGGCATCCCCGCCCACGTAGATTCCATCCTGGCCCGCTGTCTCAGTGCCGCGGATGTGAAGGTCGCTCAGTATGCCTTGTACATACTCGCCCGGAACATCTGTTTCCGATGCAATGACCGCCGCGCCCGAGCCAGTCCAAGTGATGAACGTTGCGTCTCCATCGCCCGAGATCCAGACTCCGTGCGGAACGTGAATGGGCGTCGAACAGCTGTAATTTCCGGCAGGAATTCGAATGCGGCCGCGCAATTCTGCCATGTGGGCGATGCCAGGCTGCTTTATGGCGGCGAAAGATGCTGCCACTGCAGCATTGGTCTTGCTGCAGATATCAGACCCCGGAAAGGTCGCTGCGTCAAACTCTATTGAAGGCTGAGCCTCCCCGCCTAGGGGTGAGGCTGGCTGTGGCGGGGCCTGCGCGAAGGATCGGGGGGCGCTGGAGAGAACAACCAGAAGACCAAGCAGAGGCGATATGCAGGAGCGAGCGATGTCCATTAGGTTTCTCCACTATCAGGCTACCGGAGTCCGCGGCAGGAAAGAAATCCCTGGTATGCAGCGACTATGATGAATAGGGCAAAGTTGACGGCATGAATGAGGCATGGAGGGCTGTTTCGAGGTTGAAGGCATGAAGCGCGGCATCCAAACAGATACAGCCCCTGAATGGATCGAGCCAGCGGCAGTGCTGGCGCAGCAGCAGGGCGCACCGCCCGAACCTCTTCCTCCGGCGCAACGTGGCGGACTGAGCCTCGTACTCTCTAACGCTGGTGCGAATATTGCTCGTCAGGTGAGTGCGCTTCTTGTTGTTCTTGTGTTGCCGCCATTGCTGGTCCGCTCGCTGGACCGTCCGACGTATGCGGTTTGGCTGCTGATCCTCCAGATCGCCAGCTACATCACTCTAATCGACAATGGCATTCAAACTGTGATCGCGCGCTATGTGGCCTTGGAGCGTGCTACCACCGGTGCGGCCGGGGTATCCCGGGTTCTGACCAATGCGACCGTATTGCTTGGCATCGTCGCAGGCATTATGACATTGCTCTTCGCGGTGGGCAGCCCAGCTCTTTCTTGGTTTATTCCGAGTGAGTCGTCTTCGCTGCTGCATCCGGCGGAGCGGGCACTGGCAATCACCGCAGTGACTGCAGCGTTAGCGCTTCCATTCTCTTCGCTTGCCGGCATGTTTGCTGGCGATCAACGCTCGGAAATCAATGCTATTGCGGCTACCATCGGCAAAGTGGCAGGGGCAGCCGGGGTTGCATGGGTCGCGATGCGGCATCGTGGTCTGGTGGCGATGGCTCTTGCAATGGCGGCAGGCACCGTATTGCAGTCGCTGTTGTACGTGACAGCGGCACGCATCCGTCCGACAGCTGAGCTATTTGTGTGGCGTCTGATCCGGCGCAGCTACCTCGGTGAGGTCTTCATGTTTTCCCTCGGCATGATGGTTTCACAGCTTGCGGGATTGCTGATCTCCGGTATGGATCTGCCACTGGTTTCGGCATTCGATTTCCCACAGACGGCCTACTATGGTCTCGCATTGACGGCTAGCAACCTCTTGCTGGTGCCATTCGCCTCGATCACAGGGCCCCTAATGCCTCTCGTCACATCTGTGCATGCAAAAGGCGATGCTCGAAGGCTTGGTGAAGTGGTTATAGAGATTACGCGCTGGGGCAACATACTACTCGGACTGCTAGTACTGTTCCTCGGAATGAGCTTGCCTGCTCTGCTGCACTGGTGGGTGCGTCAGGAATACGCAACCCGCACTCTGCCCTTGGCGGAAATTCTCATCGCGGCACAGGCTGTACGTCAAAGTTGTGCTCTCTATGCCATGACCGGGTTCAGCGCAGGAAAGCAGACTCAGATGCTGATTTCGCCTATTGGCGAAGGCATCGTCAATCTGATGTGCAGCTTTATTGGAGCTAAATGGTTGGGAGCGCCTGGCGTCGCCCTAGGTTCTGTGGTGGGAGCATTTGCGGGCGTACTGTTACAGTTGTTCGTCAACCTGAAGCGCACACAGGATGTCATTGAGATGAGAGCCGGCTTATTTCTTGTGCAGGGTATTCTTAAACCGCTGTTATCGATAACGCCTGTCGTCCCAATATTTTTTATAGGACGCCTGTGGGTCACCACCGCAGTACAATTGCTGGCGCTCGCAATGGTCTGCAGCTTGATGTCAATTCCTTTAGCTCTCTTCCTGGGTATGACATCAGAGGACCGGTTACGGTTAAACCGATATCTTTCACGCTGGATCGCCCGTTTCGCGTAGACATATCACTTACATGGATGATCCATCTCTGCTCTTACATTCGCAGAGATGTTTGCTGGATACGTAAATTCTGCGCGTTCACCCACTCGCGAGTACGCCTTGCTCGCGGCACGAAGAGCCTCCGGAAAAACATGGTAATCGTAGCGCGGCGGATTGCAGGGTTGTCGCGGTGCAGACACTGCTTGATGTACCGGAGCAAGAGGCGCAGGGTCTGATCGGCGCCGGCAAGCCAGCTCATCTCCAAGTCGTAAAAGGCTGACCCCGCTTCCAATGCATTTTGATAGCGGAACAGGCTCATCTTGTTCGAGGCGTCCAGCAGGGAGAAGTCGTGCTGCAGATGAATATGTCCGGCGATGTACACTTTTAGGCCGCTCTTCTCGATCTGTCGGTAAATATAGCCGTCGCAATAATCAAGCCAGAAAAGAGGGCTGTAACCACCTATGGACATCACCACTGATACACGTATCAACGTACCGGAATTAAAGGCGTATACCGCTTGATCCGGCGCTCCCTGGTAGCCTTTTGGAAACCACCGTGGAAAGACACCGCCGGCAAACCAGTTAGGAGACACATCGCGAGCTCCGGTACTGACGTGCGGTACAACTGCAGCGATTTCAGGACGCGTCGAGAAGTTTTTCGCAACTTTGGTCAGATTTTGAATAAAGTCGACGGGAAGATCTGTGTCCTGATCGAGTGTAAGTAGCCATTCAAAGCCCTGTAGCTGTGCTTGCGCAACCGCGAGATTGTATGCGTCCGATAGCCCCGTATTCACGTTGGAAGCTCTGTATTCTACGAAATGGGGAAAGTCTTCCGCACGCTGTGTCGTTGGAGTGTTGTCGTAAAGCAGGATCTTGTAGTCTGGAACGCATTCCATCGGCTCAGCGAGTGAGCGCAGGAGGCTGCGATAGGTTATGGAGTTCAAAGGCTCAGTCTTGTACAGCACTATCACGATGTAGAACGTGACAGCAGCGCTTTGAGCATCAGGCAACTGCATTGACAATCCTTCCGGGTTGCTCTGACGGAGTGTGCTGAATACGACGGGCCCCTTCGAGACAGAGCAGTGCATACACGCCATAAAAATAGCGTGGCTGAATAACGACAGAAACACTCATCGTGATTGCAATCAACGTAGCGTAATAAATAATGCTGCTACGGATAGATAACTTTCGTCTTATAGCTAGGTAGACCACGATGACAAGGTTGGCCAGGTTATTCCCGAAAAGGATAAATGTATTTGCGGGGTCATCCATGCTGAACGCAAACCAGTGAGATACGTTGAAAACCTCGGCAAACAGGTTATCGAGTAGCTTGGGCACGAGTGCCACGACAAAAAGAAAGTGGATCTCAAGATTGTTGAGCATTAGTAGCAGGCCACTGGATGCTACCGCTTCGCCAGCAGCGTCCCCGGCTTCAGTAAGTCGGGATGCCTGGCTTGGCAAAGACAATAAGAACGCCATGCCTAGATCAAGCAGAATGCAATAGGCAAACAATGACCGTAGTCTGCGTCCACGCCATAGATTCCAGCGCGAACGAAAGAATAGGAAGATCAGGATTGTTGCACAGGTCTCAAATCTACTGACGAGCGAAATCGTAAGTGCCAACAGTAACAAGAGCCGGTTGTGGTGCCGAAGATAGTACAAGAACAGTGAGAGCGATAACAGGTCCAACAGTTCCTTGTTCACGGCCAGCAGGCTGATGGTAGTGGTCGGATTGAGAACAAGTAGCAGCAAAAAGAGTGCCGGGTTAATGTGGACCGCCCTGCTGAAAAACCATAAAGACAAAGAAAAGATGCCAAGGTTGATCAGCATCATGCCGTAGGTGTCCGGAGCTAAATAAGCGAGCAGCGTCGGACCCCAATTTGTGTTTGGAAACGAATACAGAGCGCTTGCAACGTAAGGATCAATTTCGCCGCTGCGCAGAGACTCGCCAAAATAGATATATCTTGGCGAGTCGGCTGTGATGTGTTTGTCGTTTTCCCCTGTAAGGGAAGGGTTAACCCAGTAGAAAAACAATAGCGTAGCTATGCCGAAGTACACGATCAGCAAAAGGGGCATGAGCCAAAATGGATACTTGCGCTGCTGGGGGATGCTGGATGCGCTTGAATTCAGGCTCGTCTCCGGGGACTGGAGAACTTTGCTCATTCTGCAAACTCGCTCCAGTCGATCTCACCGCGTCGCGTTGCCTGAAGAATCGTCCACAGACAAAAAAAGATTCCGCCGAGGAGAAAACCGATGGCGCCAATGAGGCCATGATGTGGACCAGCCTTCATGTCAGGGGTGACCGCATGATCCAGAATCTGTAGCGGAGGGTCATCTGCCTCGTTGAGGCGAGAGGCTTCATATTGCTTTGCGATGATCTCAAATAGAGTTTCATGGTATTTCACATCACGTTCTAGCCGTACATAATCCAGCATCAGGGCGGGAACCTGCGCATTCGAAAAGCTCTCGTTCTTGAGGGCTCCGGTGCCGGATTCCATCTGGCTAATCTGCGCGTGTAGACTGTTCAGCGCTCCCTTGAGCCTCGTAATATCAGGATTTTCCTCAGCTTCACTCTGGCGCAGCGAGGCCAGCTCCGTTTCTTTTTCGGCTGCCTGGGCACGAAGCTGCGCAATCTCCTGCAACTGCAATCCTGTCTGTCCCACAGGCGCGACGAGGCCACTCTTTTCTTCATTTTCCTTTAGAGCGACTTCGGCATCGGATAAGGCGTCCTTCTCCCTGCGGAGACGGTCTTCATAAAAGAGGCGTTGTTGTGACTGCTGTGAAAAAGCCATGCCATAGCTGGTTTCCCGCAGAGCATCCAAATAGAAATTCGCCATGTCGCGGGCGCGCACAGGGTCACGATCCGTGACTTTCACGGTAACGATGCCGTCCTTGGTGCCGATTACGACTTGAGTCTTCGATGCAAGAACCTTCTCTGCAAGGCTTTCTTTATTCACCCTGTAAACCGACATCAACTGAAAGTGGTCAATCAGCTTTTGAGCAACTGTACGACTCTTAAGTATGCCGCTGTAAAGATCAGCATTGCTTTTCACGCCTCCCAGCAGGCCAGATCCTAAACCGCTACTCATCGAAGAGAGCTGGCTCAGCATCGCTGTTGCGCCCGATCCCATATTTCCTGTGGGTGGCACAAAAGAGGCTGTTGCCGTGAAATACGGCTTGATGAGAAAAGAACCTCCGCCGGCCAGAATGGCCAGAGAAAATGCAACGAGTATGGCCTTGCGGAGACGGCTCCTCAGCAGATGAAAAATCGTCGCCAGCGGACCAGCTTGCTTGCCGGTTCTGGCGGTGGACTGGGGACGCGATACGTGCTGACTCTCTGGAAGAGGATCGCTAGAGGCTGGTACACCCGGTGTGCTCAGGGACATCGATCAAAAGCTCCTCTTCTATCACAACACAGGATGCATGAAGCAGAGGAGGAAAGACGAGGGTGGTAGCGATATCTCATGCATCAAATTCGCCTTCCAGCACCTCTCTGTCCGATGGTCAACGATGCGGTTCTGGCGTTCCATGATTACCCGCATGAGATGTGGCTGCTTCCGCAAAGCGGGGATTCTAAGTTGAATTGATCTGCTAGACTGGCGCCATGTCGTCCTCGGAACACGCCCCAACAAATAGATTCGTCCTTTGGATTGTTCTTCTTACACCTGTCATATTGTTTTATGCGTTACTGACCCGGGGCTACGTGAACATCCCCAACGCGGACGACTATCCCGCCATCCTGGGTTTCGCAAATCAATATGTTCCGTTGCACGGCCTCCTGCCAAAGTTCGTGCACGTCATTACGTTCCAGCAGAGCGAATACAAGACCATGCTGGTAAATGGTGTAACGGCTGTACAGTGTGAACTGATACACCGGGTCAGCCTGCCTGTCTTCATGGTTATGGGAAATCTGATTCCCATCGGCATCTTCGTTACTGTGCTCGCGATGTATAAGCGAAGAGCCGATGATCTTTTCACCGCCATTCTTTCCGTGCTTCCTGTTTCCCTTCTGCTATTTCAGCTGCAATATAGCTCAACTCTGGACTGGGCAACGGCTGGCATGCAGAATCTTCCTGTCATTTTCAGTAGCCTGCTGGCGATACTCTTTCTCTCAAAGAGCGGTTCCACTCGTGCATTTGGCTTTGCCTGTTTCTGGCTCGTAATTGCTGTGTGCAGCAGTGCGAACGGTTTCGGCCTATCTATAGTCGGTGGCATTCTCTTACTTGAGCAGCGCCGTTTGCGGCATCTGCTGTTTTGGGCTCTGACTGCGCTTGCGATGGGCGGAGTCTACTTCTACAAGTACAATTTCCATTCGTCACAGGCTGTGCCAGGTGCAACAGTAGGCCATGCATTTCTGCACTTCAACCTGCTATACGCAATCTCGTTTCTGGGCTCTTCCGGGGCTGGATTCACCTCCTATGTCCCCAGCGTCGCGTTAGGCCTGGTCCTGCTTTGCGTTTTTGCCTATATCTGCTTCAGTGGATATTCGCGTCGCAATGTGGCAGTTTTTTACTCAATGGTCTTTGTTGTGTTGAGCGCGTTCGGCGTCGCTGGTCTGCGGGGAGCTCTTGGTGTGGTGCAGAGTCTAGCGTCGCGCTATCGCATCTACTCGAATCTCATGTTGGTGCTGGTATTCATCTATTTGATGGAGATCGTGCTACCAAACCTGCAGTTAAAGCCCTCTGTGAAGAGAGTCGCCCTCTCAGCCATAGCCTTTCTATGCATACTTTTCTGCTTGGGAAGCGATTGGGCGGGATTGCGATTTATCGAGGGACGTAAGCAGGCATTGATTGCTGAAATGGCCCGCTGGGAGCACCCTTCCGAAGCATCCAGCTCACAGGTAAAGGCGAATGATCCTGCGCTGGAAAGGCAATTGCGAATCGGCATCTACAAGCCGATTGCCCCGATCCTCATTGAATCGATCCATCGGCAGCTCTATCTACCGCCGCAGCTTTAACGGGGCTGCGGCCATGAGACCGCAGCCCTGTATCGAGGCGATGACCCTGCGCATTGGCACAAGGACTATGACGTGTCCTTTTTGGTGGAGGGCCTACTGTTCCTGCTGATCCTTTGTATCCGCGAACTTGCTGTACGTCTCCACGTAGGATGTGAGACCCACCGAAGAGTATTTTTCGATCTCGCGGTCAAGATGTCCATATTCGCGGGCATAGTGCGGACCAGTGGCGTGGAAGCAGCTGTGGTCCTTCATGATGCCGTATTTCAGACCCAGCTTCCGCCATAACTGGTTGCTGATCATGCCGTCTTCGCTCTTGCGCATGGTGAGGTTGAATAATCTGATGCGGAAGCGAATCTTTCGATACTGCACACGACGGATACAGGCACACCAACCGCCTGCGGGACCACGTTCAATGGTCCGCCCAGCACGCGTCTCCTCGATGTAATGATCCATGCTTGGTTTAGCACCGTCGGTGAACTCGTTCTGCACTACATTGAGCGCCAGAAAGCCATAGTCGGGAAAGGCTTCCATATATGAGACGAAAAGCTCATTCAGGTTCGAAGGAAATTCGAGTACATCATCGTCGACAATCACAATGTACTCACCTGTACCCTCGCCTAATAGAGTCTTGTAGGCATTGAGGCCGTAGTTCTTATCGCGGCGGATAACTCGGACACGCGGGTTATCGCGATACCGGTTCAAAACTTCCGGTGTGCGATCAGTTGAACCATTGTCCATGACGATGATCTCGGAAGAGATGGGGCCTTCGGTGCTGGTCGTAAGGGCCTCCAGGCATTTTTCCAGGAACTTGTAGCGGTTCCAGGTCAAGAGGACATAGGTGAGCTTCATGCTCCCATGCTACACCGCTGAAATCGCTCTCCTGATGGGCGGCGCTTTATAGAGAAGAATCTCTTTTCCGCAGGGATATTCTGTAAATGTGATGGCGTCATCTCCCTCTATTTCGGTGGTGCTTTGCACCTATAACGGGCAACAGTTCTTGCCACAGCAGCTCGATTCGATCACAGGTCAGACAATACTTCCCAATGAACTAATCGTGTGTGACGACGGTTCCACGGATTCGACGCTAGAGCAACTGGCGAAATTTGCATCTGAGGCGCCCTTTACGGTGCGAATCCATCGAAATGATCGAAGGCTTGGTTCCACGCGCAATTTCGACCAGGGGCTGGCACTTGCTCAGGGCCAGTTGATTGCGCTGTGCGATCAGGACGACGTATGGGAGCCGGAAAAGCTGGAGCGGCTATGCCACGTCATGGAGGATGAGACGATCGGTGGAATTTTCACCGATGCTACCCTGATCGATGATTCTGGCAGGACGCTGCCAGAAAATCTCTGGTTGCGTGCAGGGTTCACTCCTGCCCGACGCGCCAAGTTCGATCGCGATCCTGTGGGCTTACTTTTGCGGCAGGATGTGGCGACCGGGGCGACGATGATGATCCGAGGACGGCTGAGGAGGATGTACCAGGATATCCCGGAAGAATGGGTGCACGACGGCTGGCTCGCCTGGATGCTGGTGCTTTATCAGTCAGAGGCGGGGCGTCTACAGGCGATAGAGAACCGTCTGACACGATACAGAATTCACTCCTCGCAGCAGACGGGCTCATCTGCCGTGGCGTTGGGTTTGCCGTCGGAGTCAGTGGGGAAACGCCTGACCAAAGCGAGACAGGCCGGACACGAACATCACCGGAGAATTGCCCAGAGGTTTCGTCTGGTGCGGGAGCACTGGTTGTCGCGTGGTGGTTCCGCCGATGCCCCCGTCGCGCGGCGGCTTCTCGGAGCAATCCGTTTGCTGGAAAGCAGATCTATGCTGCCTGTCGCTCGCTGGCGCCGGCTGCCAGCGGTGCTGTGGCTGCTGCCTGCTTATATCCGCTATGCAGGCGGGTGGCGTTCAGCGGGACGTGATCTATGGGCGTAGATCACATCCGATTTGGATGCGCTGATGAAATCGCTCACACACTTTCGAAGAGCTGCTGATAATACAGTTGATTGTTAACGTGCAGAATATCCTAAGAGCTTGGGGCATAACGCGCAAAAGCATTCAAAAGTCGCGCCCTTACTTGCCGATGCAGAAGGTGGAGAAGATCCGGTTCAGGATGTCGTCCGCCGTGGTCTCGCCGGTGAGGCTGTCGAGCTGGCGCAGGGCGCTGTAGAGATCGAGCAGGATCATCTCGTGCGGTGTGCCGTTTGCGGTGGCGGCCCGGGCGTCGCCCAGCGCGTCGATCGCGCTCTTCACCGCCTCGTGCTGGCGCAGGTTGGTCAGCATGCCGCTTTCGCTTTCGCCGCCCGGGGTACGCACCATGCCCAGCAGCGCCGAGCGCAGCGCATCGATGCCGGCACCCGTCACAGCGGAGGTGCGGAGGGTGAGCGTGTCGTCGCCAAGATCAGCATCCGCGGCGCTCTCCTCGCTTGTTTCGAGATCGACCTTGTTGCGCACCACCAGCACGCGCCGCCCTCGGAGTGATCTGAGCAGCTCCGACTCCTCGGCACTCGGCGGCACACCGGCCTCGAGCACCACGAGCACGATGTCCGCCTCGGCCAGCGCCTCACGCGACTTTGCAATGCCCATCGCTTCGGCCTCATCGCTTGTATTGCGCAGGCCTGCCGTGTCCACCAGCTCGAGCGGGATGCCGCCGAGCGAAACACGCTCCGTCACCAGGTCGCGCGTGGTGCCGGGAATCGCTGTCACGATGGCGCGCTCGCGCTCGACCAGCCGGTTGAAGAGTGACGACTTGCCGACATTCGGCCTGCCCACGATCGCGAGCGTGAGCCCGGAGTGCACGATGCGCCCGCGCTCGAAGCTGCGGGCCAGTCCAGCGAGCTCCGCGCCCACGGCGTCGATGCGCGTGCCGATCTCTTCCTCCGGCATCAGGTCCACATCGTCTTCGGCGAAGTCGATGCCCGCCTCGAGCAGGGAGATTAACTCGACAAGCTTCTCTTTCGCGGGCTGGATGCGCCGCGAGATCGCGCCGCCCATCTGTTCGGCGGCGGTGCGCGCCTGGTAAAGCGTTTGCGCGTCGATCAGGTCACGTACGGCCTCGGCCTGCGTCAGGTCCAGCCGGCCGGAGAGGAAGGCGCGCTCGGTGAACTCGCCCGGCCGCGCCAGTCGCGCGCCTTGCTGCAGTGCCAGCCGCAACAACAGGTCGAGCACCACGGGCGAACCATGTGCGGCGATCTCGACTAAATCTTCACCTGTGTAGGATCTTGGCTTCGCGAAGTAAGTCGCGATGGCTTCGTCGAGCTTGCCGCTCGTCTCCGGATCGCGGATTTCGGCGAAGCGCGCCATCGCATGCTCGAGCGGATTGCGCAGCGTAAGCAGCGCGTTGCCGATGGCCAGAGCGTGCGGTCCGGAGAGGCGCACGATACCGATGCCGCCACGCCCCGGCGGCGTGGAGACAGCGGCGATCGTCTCGCCGGCTACGTCTTCCTGCTCCGCGATTTGGGGATGAGGCTGCACGGGAAAGATTTAGAGCAGAACTAGCGGCGTCCGCGTCCACCCGATTGGGGACGTGAGGACGGGCGCGATTGCGATTGGGGCCGCGCGGCGCTCAGCGAAGCGAGCTTGCTGGTGTCGAAGCCCTTCGGATGCGCTACGACGAAGCGGAAATTGCCCTCGCCCGTCGATGAGGTCTCGAGGTCGGTGAAGCCGCGGAAGGCCAGGTGCAGCATGCGGCGCTCGCGCGAACTCATCGGCGCGAAGCTGAAGGGCTGGCCGGTCTTGCGGACACGCTCGGCCGCGGTCTCTGCAGCCATGCGCAGCTCGCGGGCGCGGATCGCCTTGAACTGGTTCGCATCGAAGGAGACCTTGTCGTGTTCCTCGTTCTCAAGGCGGATGATCTTCGCCGCCACATGCTCCAGCGCGCGCAGCAGTTCGCCGCCGCGCTGCGTCAGCAGTCCGGCATCGGGTCCGGCCAGCTCCACGTAGATCTCGCGGGCTTCGAGCTTGTCCGGATCCGCGGCGCCTTCGCCTGCGGTGATGCGATACTTCAACCGAAGGCCGCCGGTAGTCGTCAGTGTCTTGAGAAACGCAGCAATCTTCTGCGCCGCAGCAGAGTAGTCTTCAATCGGCATCGACCTAGTATCTCACTCCGGTAAAGATTTCGTCCCGTGTTACCAAAACGCTCCTGCCACATACGGTGGCTGTACCCAAAAGAAAACGAGGCGCCGGTGAAGGCGCCTCGTAGGGTGGGATGCGGTTCTATCTCCGCGCGTTGATGACTTTCCCGCGCTGCTTCTGGGCTCGCTTCTGGGCGATCTCGCGGATCTCCCGGCCCATGCCGGTCCGGTTCATGATCATCTGCTGGGCCACGCCGATGAAGTTGCTGCACGCCCAGTAGAGCGAGAGGCCGGAACCGAAGTTCCACATCATGAAGCCGAAGACCGCGGGCATGGTGAAGGCCATCATCTTCTGCTGGGCAGGATCGACACCCGGCGACGGGGTGAAGTACTGCGTCAGGAACATGGAGACGATCACGAAGACCGGCAGGATGTGCCACGGATCGGGCGAGGCCAGATCCGGCAGCCAGAGCCAGTGCGCGTGGCGCAGCTCGATGACGTTGCTTAACATGCGATAGAAGCCGAAGAGCAGCGGCCACTGGATCAGCATGGGCACGCAGCCGCCGAACATGTTCACGCCCTCGCGCTTCTGCAGCGCGAAGATCTCCTGCTGCATGTCCTGCTTGCGTGGATCGGTGGCCTTGAACTTGGCGTACTTGGCCTTGATCGCGTCCATCTCCGGCTGGATGCGCTGCATCTTCAGCGACGACTGCATCATCTTGATGCGCGTCGGCAGCATGGCGATGTTGAGCAGCACGGTGAGCAGCAGGATGGCCCAGCCCCAGTTCGAGACCACGTGATCGTGGAAGAAGCGCAGCAGGTAGAAGAGCGGCTTCGAGATGATGCCCCACCAACCGAAGCTGACGACCTTCTCGAGGTTCGGACCGCTGACCGCATGCACCGAGCCGAGCACGTCGAGCGACTTCGGGCCGACGAAGAGGCGCGTATCGATGGTGCCCGCGCCGCTGCCGATGGCCGCGCCCAGCACGGACGCGCCTTCGGTCTGGTTCGGGTCCGGCTTCTTCGCGTTCTTGGGAATCTGCAGGGTGTTGCTCAGGCTCACGACCGTCGCGTCCGGCGGGCTGTCCGGCAGGAAGATGGCCGAGAAGTAGAGGTCGCTCACGCCGGCCCAGTCAAAGGGACCGCGCAGCGTGTCGCCGCCGACTACCTTCTTGAAGGCAACCTGGTCGTCCTTGCCGCCCTGCGAGGTGTCGAGCATGCCGCCGGCGTACTGCGGCAGCGTGGTCTGGTCGCCGAAGCCCGCGGGCCAGGCCAGCATCGCGGTCACCGGTGCGCCGTTGTCGGTCACCTTCACGCTGGCGTGGATCACGTAGGACGAGTCGAAGCTGAAGCTCTTGTGGACGGTGAGACCGCCGGCCGAGTAGTCGAAGCTCAGCGTGTTCGGAGCGGAGAGCGTGCCGGTGGCCGAGGCGACATAGAGGCCATTGTTCAGCCTGCTGCGCACGCCGCCGTCATAGGCGAAGAGCGAAAGCGGGTAGCCGAATTTCGCAGCCGCGGGTTGGTTCACCAGGTCCAGCGGCTTGCCGCTGTCGTCGGTGTACTTCTTCAGAATCCAGCTCTTCACCTGCGCGCCGCGGTTGGTGAAGGTGATCTTATAGAGCTCGTTCTCGACCGTGGTCGTGCTCTCGCCGCTGGCCGCCACGGAGGCTGCCGCTGCGCTGCTGTCGGTCGTGGCCGCTACCGGGCTGGCCGCGGGGGCGGACTGCTGCTGCTGTGCGCTCTGGCTCTGCTGCGCCGGGGTCGGCTCGGGTGCTTTCTTCGAGCGATAGTACTGCAGGCCGAAGAAGACCAGCAGGAAGAGGCCGAAGAAGGCGAGCGTGGTGCGCATGTCCATGCCACTGCCACCACCGCCGGGGCCTTGTTGATTCGGATTCTGTATCTCTGGCAAACGACTATCCTGTCCGGCCGGCGGTAGAGCCCGGCCATGCTTCTAATCTTAATGGGCGCGCCTTTTGCCGGGCGCTCCGTTCGTTAACCGGCGTTCCTGTTCGCCGGGGTGCCGAGCATGCCGGTGTGCTGTCCGGGCTTGCCGCTCTTTGCCGGTACCGGATCAAAGCCGCCCCGGGTCAGGGGATGGCAGCGTCCGAGCCGCCGCAGGGCCATCCAGCCGCCGCGCCACAGGCCATGCTCGCTGACCGCGATCGCCGCATATTCCGAGCAGGTAGGCGTAAAGCGGCAGGCGCCCGCGCGGCCGCTTACGGCATGCAGCATGGGCGAAATCAGCTTATATGCGGAAAAGACTTTCTCGACGACGGCCTGACGCCAGGCGTCGGTTTTCGAGAGGGTTCCGGACCGGCCTGTTGTCTCGCCTGGAGTCATGCCCGGTCTCCGGATGCCGGTTGGACAGCTGTCTTCGCCGCCCGCTTCTCAATCAGAGAGCGCACGGTGCCGAAAACGGTCGAAACCTCGCCGGAAAGGCGGGCAAAGTCCATATCTTTTACGGATTTCCGGGGATGCAGGACCACATCCACCCGGCTGGGGAGCTGGCCTAAGTGCGCGCGCACGGCCTCGCGCATCCGCCTCTTGATGCGGTTGCGGTCGATAGCCTTTCCCAGAACGCGTCCGGCGGTGAGCCCGACGCGCGCGCCTTCGGCGGGCACATCGTCTCCGCGCAGGCGGAAGAAATAGGTCATCGAGGGCGAGAAGTGCTTCCGGCTCTGCTGATACACGTGCTGATAGTCCGCGTGCTTGTGCAGGCGGCCATCACACAGCTGTGGCGTAGCGTCCGGCATGATTCTCTTATTTTCCCCTAAAACGCGAGCGTTCTCCCAGGCGGGAGAGCAATTCGGCAGCCTGATCTGCTGGCTGCCGTTCATCACATCGCTCGATTTCGTTCGGGAAGTGAAATCAGGAAGGGAAGACGCGAACTAGTCGCGGTAGCTGGCGCTCACGGAGACGCGATGGCGGCCCTTCGCGCGGCGGCGCGAGAGCACGGCGGCTCCGCTCTTGGTCTTCATGCGGCTACGGAAGCCGTGAACCTTCGAACGGCGGCGGCGATTGGGTTGAAATGTGCGCTTCGGCATGGAACTGCGCTCCTCAAATAATCTTGGTCGTCAAAACTTCTTGACTGAAAGTGTGACCGGCAGGCACAGGCAAAAATGCCACTTCCGGACAAAGTATGAGTATACGCGAAGGCCCGCCGATCTCCAAACCGGATTCCGCGGGCGAGGCGCTTCGGGCTATATCGATGATGTCAGGCTTTCCCGGATTCTGAAAGGAGAGGAGCCTGCGGTCCGGCTCGCAGATCGAGAATGCTCCGGTGCGAATAGCCCAACCGCAGGTGCCTTCACTGCACCTCCTTGCGGTCGCTTCGGTCGGATGACAGGTCATTTGTCGCAGTGCGGGACTTTGTCGTTCACGAAACAGCTTCCCGCTTGCCGGCGGCCCTTGGCAAAAGTCCTGTGACGGGAGGAGAATGCCTGCGCCCGGCGGATCCGGCCCGCGCATGCGGTCTGCTGTGAGCGCCGGCTGAGGCTGGAAACGGCCTCAAGGAGGTCGCCATGATCCCTCCGGTCCTGATTCGGGCCTTGCGGATTCAGGCTTTGCGGCGCATGCTCCCCCCCTTCCACGCCTCAGTCCTGGTCTTTTCTATCGCAACCGCGTTCGGTGCATGCCTTCTGTGCGCCGCTCCTCTTCGCGCCCTGCCACGGGGTCTCGACCAGCCGGATGTTTCCCGGCCCATCGGCGACCATTTCGCGGAGCTGAGCCCGGAGACGCAGGGGGACCTGCTGATGGTCCGCCATCAGTATTCGCTGGCGATCGACGCCTATCGCCGCGGGCCGCACGAGTCGGCGGTCATCTGGAACAAGATGGGTGTCGCCTACCAGCACATGTACGCGCTCGACTTCGCGCGGCTCCAGTATGAGAAGTCGCTCTCCATCGATCCGAATTACGCCGATGCGCTGAACAATCTCGGAACCGTCTTCTACGGGCAGCAGAACTATCGCAAGGCGGAGAAGTTCTACCGGCGTGCCATCCATGTGCGGCAGAACGTAGCGTGCTTCTACAGCAACCTGGGTACCGCATACTTTGCCGAGCGCAAGTACCGGCAGGGTGTGACGGCGTATCAGCAGGCGCTCGCGATCGATCCCAAGGTATTCGCGGACGAGGCGACCTCCCGCATCGATGAGTCAGGGCCGCCGGAAGAGGAGGCGCGGCTCAACTATGCGCTGGCCAGGCTGCTCGCACAGGCGGGTGAGTTCGATGCGGCGATGCGCTGCCTGCGCGCGGCGTTCATTCACGGCTTCGACGACCGCAAACGCGTGATGGAAGACAAGGAGCTCGCCGGACTGCGCGAGACCCCTGCCTTCCATCTGTTCATGGCCGAGGAGCACTGGGAGAACTGAGTGCTGCGTCGACAAATATCGGAATACCCGTCTTTAGCAGGAGCTTTAGAAAAAAGCTTGTCATTCCGACCGAAGCGAGATGGTCTTATCGTCTCGCGCAGTGGAGGAACCTGCAGTTTGCCCGAACATCAAAGAGGATGTGAAGCCAGCAGCTTCACTGCAGGTTCCTCCACTACGCGGCCTTCGGCCGCTCCGCTCGGAATGACAGGCGTGCGGTAACCGCGCAGCGGACTTTTCGATATGGCCTAGTTCGACATCACCTGCGCGGCGAAGCGCTCCATCTCCTCCAACTGTGGGCTCGACTGCAGCAGTACGAGATCCGCGCCCACAGCCTCGAAGTCGGCAATGCGCTGCTTCACCTGCTCGGGCGTGCCGACGAGCCCGCTGCGCAGGCCGCGGTTCGAGACGGAGTAGTCTTCGAGCGAGATCTTTTGCTCGAGCTTTGAGCCGGAGATCCACTGCTGGTAGTTCGCATAGCCGCGCGCCGACTGCTGCACGTCGGTGATGCGTTCCACCTCGCGTTGCGCCTCGGCCTCGGAGTCGCGCACGATGGCGTAGCCCGCGACGCCGAAGACCATCGGCGGCAGACCCAGCGCTTCGCGGCGGCGGCGCATGTCGGCGATCTTCCTGCCCACCGTCTCCGGATCGTCGCCGTGCATCAGGTAGGCATCGCACTTGGCGGCGATCAGGTTCTTCGCCGTCTCCGACTCGCCGCCCGCATAGAGCCTCGGCCTCGGCTTTGCTACAGGCTTCGGTGACAGGATGTTGTCCTTCACGTGGTAGAAGCGGCCTTCGTAGCTGAAGCCTTGCTCGCGCCAGCAGCCGTCCACCACATCCAGCCACTCCGAGGTGCGCGCGTAGCGGTCGTCATGCTCGTCGAAGGCGATGCCGTACTTTGTGGCCTCGTCCTTCCACCAGCTGGAGACGACATTCATCGTCAGGCGGCCCTTCGAGATGCGGTCGATATTCGCGGCCTGCTTCGCCAGCAGCGCGGGGTTATGGAAGGTGGGGCGCACGGCCACCATTAGCTCGAGCTTTTCGGTAATCGCGGCCAGCGCGGCAGCCGTCGACCAGGCATCGAGCGACGGGGCTTCGACGCCCTTGATGTCGTTCAGGTTCAGCTCGGCGATGAGCGTGAGCGCATAGCCCAGCTTTTCGGCGCGCAGCGTGAGGCGGCGGGCATAGTCCCAGCCGCCGTCCATGCCTTCGTCGTCGACATTGCGCAGCCACCCGCCGAAGACCGGCAGCCAGAATCCGTAGCGCATTACAGCTTCCCGCCTTCCACGCGCGCCGCTTCGGCTTCGAGCCAGTCGGCCAGCTTCACAAAGGGATCGAAGCCGACGAGATGCAGGCCGTCGGAGACGAAGTTCGAAAGCGCGTTGATGTCGTAGTAGAGGCGCTGGCCATCACGGTCGTCCGTGATGTACTCGATGCCGCCAAGCTCGATGCCGCTCGCCACCATGATGCGCTCGACGTCGGCGATCACTTCGGGCGGAGGCTCATAGCCTTCGACGCGCAGGCCCGCCTTGGGCGCTTCGATGGGGCAGGCCGCAAGGCTCGCATCGAGGGTCGCGCCGTCCGGGGTGCGGCAGATATCCGCTGGGCACAGGTCGAAGGTCTCACCGGTGACGTGGACCTTGATGGCGTAGAGGAATTTTCCGTTCAGCACTTCCACGCGCACGATGTGCCCACCGCGCGCCGGGATGAACTCCTGCACCAGCGCCGTCGAGTCGAGGCCGAAGGCGAGCTCGCCTGCATCGGCCGCCGCGGCCAGCGCCTCCCGTGTATCGAAACGCTTGACGCCCGCGCCCGATCCGCCGATGTTCGGCTTCACCACGACGGGCCAGCGCAGGCCTTCGGTCGCGGCCACGGCCTGCGAGGCGCGATGAATCACGCGTGCCTTGGGATAAGGAAGCGCCAGCTCGTCGAGAAGCGAAAGCTGCGCGGCCTTCGAGAGCTCATTGCGAAAGGCCGTGAGGCCGTTGATGATGCGCACGCCGCGCCGCTCGAGGTGATCGAGGAATCCAAGCGTGTAGAAGATGCAGTCGCCGTGCTCGCGGTTCCAGGCCGAAGGGCTCATGCGGTTCACCACCAGCGAATACTTCTGCTCGGGGCGATCTTCGATCGCATACGCGTGCTCGGTCGCATTCAGCTTCACGTACGGCGTGCCGCGGCGGTCAAGCTCGGCAAAGAGTGGAAGAAACCAGCGCGGCTGTTCGTAATAAATGGCAATAGGACGGGACGACGACATCGGGCATAATCCTCAGCTACTTTTGTACCCGATTCTCCGCATTCCCCGCGATCAGAGCGGCACATTTACGAAGATCGCGCTCGAGAAACGCGAATAATTCGGCGGCGTAGAGCCGTCATACATGCGCACGTAGTACTGCTCCATCACCGCCTCGCGCGGAATTGTGAAGTTCGCCACCGGGCTGCGCAGGACCAGGTCGGAGTTCGTCACTGGCCCGAAGGACCAGTCGCGCCGCCGCACCTCGAAGCCGCCACCTGAGGGGGGCGTGGCGTTCGCGCTTACGGTGATCGCGCTTGAGCTCACGGATGGGAATGTCAGCGCGGAGAGATTCGCCAGCGGCAGTACGGCCTCCGGCTGCTGCGGCAGCCACACTGTCGTCGGCACCGTGATCGAGCTCTTGATCGCCAGCGCGTCGGCCCAGTCATTCGCGAATGCGATGGTGTACTTCACCAGCCCGGGCACGCTGCATGCGATGTCGAGAGTCACCGAGCGCACAACCAGGTTGGCAGGAAGGTTCGCCGAGAGGCCTGCCGTCGTGACAGCCAGCAGGTCGCCGGGCCACACATCGCCCTGCGTCTCGAAATTCCATCCTGTGTAGGTGCCCTTCCATGCGGCGCCGCGGCTGGTTCCGAGGTCGAGGATCGCCGTCGCTGCATTCTCGCAATCGACTGAGCTGCGCGGCGCCGGGCTGGTCACCGTGCCGATCCACGCCGCCGTGCCCGGCAGCAATCCACCCACGCTCTCCTCTGCGATGCTCGCCGCATTCGCCAGCCGCGCCACAGAGCGCCGCGTTGTCCGGTAGGAGACGGCGATGAGCTCGCCCGCCGCAGGCACACTTGTCGCATAGAAGTGCAGTCTGCCGGTGCGTTCGATGGTGCAGTCCGCGCCCTGCGCCGTGGTGCCGATCCGCCGCACGATCGGGCTTCCGCCGGGCGGCGTGCTCTCTACCCACACCGGCCCCTGCTGCGTGATGATCATGCTGGCAACACTGCAGTCGAGGTTCGCGCTGTTGAGCAGCGCAAACCAGCACGTGGCGGGGATCGATGCCAGCGTCCCCTCGTAGAGCACCACCGGGGTCTGCGCAACGCCGCCCGTGGTGTCCTGCACCTCGAAGAGCAGCGATGCTCCCGCCGGCACGTAAGTGCCGCCGTAGGTGTTCGTGCCGGTGTCGTCGACCGAGATATAGGATTGCAGCTGCCGCTGTTGCTCATTCGAATAAATACGCAACCGTAATGTGTACAAATGTCCGGCGACAGGAGTGAAGCTGCTGCCCGACACGGTGCTGAATACGATCGGGGCGATTGAGGTGCTGCCGCTGCTCTCGGAGATCTGAAAGCCGGCCACGCAATTAGGCAATGTGAATGTTCCGTCGTAGATTGCGTTCAGGAGGCCGCTGGTGGTCGAGCCGAAGGTTACACCGCCTGCTTCCAGCACCAACGATCCGCCAATCTCCAGCTGGTTCAGCAGCGAGAGCACGGTGTCGTTCAGTGTCCCATCGCCGCCCGTGCAGGTGAGCCCCGTGCTTGTGAGCGAAAGACGGGACGAAGGATCGAGGATGGCCCACACCTGCGTATTGATGGCGGGCTCCTGGAAGAGCTCTTCCAGCGGCTTGGTCTTCGTTGCCGGAGGGATGTATGGCAGCTCCGTCAGGTTGAAGATCACGGTCGTGCCGTCGCCCTCGAAGAACTCGGTCACGTATGCGGAGGGCTCGCTTGGCCCGCACACCGTCACGTCGTTGGCCACGCCCTTTACCATCGAGGCTTCGAGCATGGCAGGGTTCAGCGTTCCGTCGCCATCGCTTAACGTGTGAACCGTATTGCCGACTTCCAGCAGCGAGATCGTACCGTCAAGTGCGCGATACACGCTGCGCAGGGTCGAGGCCAGAACGCCCGCGTTCTGCGCCCAGCTCTGTCCTGGGTCGGGCTGGAACTCGCTCACCAGCAGCGATCCGGCTGCTCCGGTGAAGCTCAGCCCGCTCGATGGAGAGACGATCAGGATGGCCTGCAGCAGTTCGCTCGCCTTCTGCGCATACCCGGGCAGCGATTGCGGCACGGGCTGGCGGTCCAGCAGAATCTCGTCGCTCACCGCGGATACGGAAGCCTCGTACACGGGGCCCGCGCTTGCCTGGCCTGCGAGCACCAGCGCGGGCTCCGTTGCCACGTACCCGGTGAAGAGCAGTATGCCGCTGTCATCGCTCACGATCACGCGGCCGTTTCTCGCAGGCACCGGCAACCCCGCAGCCGTAGGCGCAACCGTAAACCCGCACAGGCTGGGCGCGTTCCATGGGCGTTCGATGCGAAACTTCGCATTTGTAACAATCACGGATGAATAATCTACCGCGCCGTTGCCGTCGTGGTTGTCGATCGTCAGCTTCACTGGGAATCCTCGCTAAACCAGCGTCATTGCGCTGGGCAGGTAGCTGCGGAAGCAGACCGCAGCCTGTCCGTCGTTCGTATCGGTAATCGGAAGCGCGCGGAAGCTGGCGCTTAGCGCGATGCGCTCGAGCGGTGCGGCCAGCGCGGCTGCGGCCTCGGCTGCGCCGGTCATCGCCTGCAGGCGCGGATAGTAAAAGACGATCCGCTCGCCCTGCTCGCCCGGCATCACGAAGAGCCCCGACCATTCCTGGAAGAAGTTGCCGCCTTCGCGATCGACAAAGCCGAGCACCTGCTGCACCTTCATCGTGCCCGCAGGTACGCCGGCGATCAGCGGAGACGCCAGCTGCAGGCCGCTCGTCGTCACCTGCGTTACACGCGCCACGTTGAAGGTCACACGCCGGATGTAATCCGGATCGTCGTTCACGGCCGCTGCGCTCTGTACATACGCTGCCGAGACGCTGCTGCCGACAAAGCCCGTCTGCCCCGCGTAGTCCGCATCCACGGCAACGATGTCGCCGGCAGAGAAGCTCGTCGTGCTGCTGAGATAAAGAAATGTCGCCGTCGATCCGGTCGCAGCGAGTGCCACGGCCGGCGCGGCCGGCGAACCTGACGCATTCTGCGTTGCGCCCGAGGCCGGGGCAAGCAGGTTCATGTGCTGTGAGCCCGCAGCGAGTGCCATGGTCAGCTTGCTCCACGTCTTGAAGCGAAAGCTCACGCTCGCGTCCACGCTCTCACGCACCTGGTACTGCGTCGTGCCCGGCGATCCGGTTACGAGCGCGCCTGTTTTGCTCAGAGACTTGCGCGCGAAGTCTTCGATCCATCCAAGATCGACCCATGGCGATGGTGGTGTGTCGAGCGTGAACTGCCCGTTCACTGATGGATCGAAGATCGTTGGCGTCAGCGTCGCGCGGTTTACCGGCGCAAAGTAGGCGCGCACGCGTCGCGTCGCCGGAGGCATGGGATTCAAGGCTGTCAGCGTCGTGCTCATGCTTCCCCCGTCTCCTGAAACGCGAATACGTTCACCGTCGCTACACGCTCCATCCGTTCACGCGCCACGGTTGTTGCGCCAAAGACGGCCTGCGACCAGAAGACCATCGTGCCCATCGCTGTGGCTGGTGTGGTCGTATAGTTGTACTTCGCTGTGGAGCTCGGGCAGAGAATCTGCAGCAGTTCGTCATCCATCTCTTCGAGCGCGCGCCCGCGATCGAGCCCGAGATTGCCCTGCGTGCCCGCCGTCGCATAATGAATTTCGCAGGCCATCTGCGCAAGGATCGATGGCAGCTGTGAGTCTGTCGCGAACGTCGTCCAGCGCAGAGTGAAAGCATCCAGCAGCATCTGCGGCATCGGCGCTTCGGCATCCTCCACCAGGATGCCCGGCCGCGTCACACCGCGCAGCGTCATCGTACGATTCGGATTCACTGTCGCCAGCCGGTTGCGCAGCGCGATATAAAAACTGTCCTTTGCGTTCTGCATCGCCGCCTCTTTCTTATGTCCCGCTCTGCATCGGCCAGGCCACCGTCGACTCGCGCAGCAGCAGCCGGTAGAGGTATGCCTCGCCAAGATTCTCTGATGCCGCATGCGCCTCGATCAGGTAGAGCTTGCCGTCGACTGCCACGCCTGCGGCCATGGCAAACAATGTGTCCGCCGAAGCGATCTGCAGCGTATTCGCCGCGTTCTGTATGGCAGCGGCTGCGATCAGTAGCTCGTACTTCGCTGGTTGACCTTCGCTCATCGTCGCGCGCACTTTGCGAAAGACCGCCGGGGCCAGCGGAAGCGATTGAAAGTTCGGCGCATCGATGCCGAGCTGGCCTGCATCGGTCGCATCGCCCGTGGCCGGAGGCATCAGCAGCATGGCCGTGGTGCCGCCGTTCGCGCGCAGCAGCGATGCCGCCATCTGCTGCGCATAGCTGTTCGGAAGGAGTGTGCTCAGATCCATATGCGCTCCACCTCAGCCCAGCCTGGTTGAAACCCACGGCGCCAGCATCGCCTCGACGTTGGCGTCGATGAGTGAGTTCGAGAAATACTGTATGGTCATCGTGTCCATCTTGGCCTGCTTCACGTTGCCGCCCGCCGCGGCCTCGGCGTTCTTCACGATCTGCGCACACGCACACAGGATCGGATCAGGAATCGTCGCAAGCCCCGCCGTGTACAC
>NZ_JASGFD010000055.1:0-32087 GCF_047605705.1 Silvibacterium sp.
CTGGGATTCTGACCTCCCGCCCAAGCGGAGCTTGGACGGGGCACCCTGATTCTCGCCGGATGGGAGAACCGCAGGTTCCTCCACTTCGCGCCCCCCTGGGCCGCTTCGGTCGGAATGACAGGATTGTTGTCGGGACGTTGTGAACCCACGCCTCAGAGTCGAGCGTGGGGCACCCGGCTGATGGAAATGCCGAGATTTGATCTTCCCCACTCAAGCCGACTTCGGGCTTGAATGGGCCACCGGCTGATGCTCGCTGGTTGAGGAACTGCAGGTTCCTCCGCTTTGCTCCCTTTGGTCGCTCCGGTCGGAATGACAAAGAGGGAGTGTAGGCGCGTGCGGCATTCGTTGCAGTGTAAGCTTCGGTTGCGATGAGGAAGCTGGTTTTGCAGCGTGTCTGTTTGTGGCTGGGTCTGTTGTCGCTGGCGTGGCCGGTGCAGGGTTTGATATGGGCGCAGGCTGGCGTATCCAGCTCTGATGAGCAGAGTTTCGACGTGCAGGGCGTGGCGCAGATGCGCGCTGGAAAGTACTTCGCGGCGCAGGAGCTCTTCGAGCAGGCGCTGCGGTCCGGGTTTCCGGACGATGCGCATCGGGCTGTTGTGGAGACGCATCTGGGGGAATCGCTTGCGGCGCAGCGTCTGCATGAAGACGCGATGAAGGCCTTCGAGACGGCGTTGTCGCTCGATGCGCAGAACAAAGAGGCGCAGGCGGGCGAGGTGCGGTCGGCGGTGCAGGCGGCGCTGGCCGCGCGCGCGGCCGGCGATCAGGATGGCGCGCTGGCCAAGCTGGTGCAGGGACGCAAGGCCGTGCCGGGCAGCGTGGAGCTGATGCTGGACTTCGGCATCCAGGCCGAGGCGATGCGGATTTACAAGGATGCAGACGCGGCGCTGAACCAGGCGCATGGGCTGGAGCCGGAGAATCTGACGGTGCTGTACGCGCTGGCGCGTGTGGAACTCGATGAACAGAAGATGCCGCAGGCCGAGGCGCACTTTCGCGAGTATCTGAAGGCGAAGCCGGATGATGCTTCGGCGCATTACGGGCTTGGACATCTTCTGCACATGGAGCTGAAAGACGAAGAGGCGAAGGTGGAGCTGGAGAAGTCCATCGCGTTGCAGCCGAGGCAGACCGAGGCCTACTACCAGCTGGGGGAAATCGCGCTTGCGATGCATGAAGACGCGGAGGCGAAGGCCGACTATGCGAAGGTTCTGGCCGAGGATCCGCACCACGGCGGCGCGGTGACGGGGATGGGCATCCTCGCGTTTCGCGCGAAGGATAACGCCGAGGCGGAGAAATATCTGAAGCAGGCGGTGGTGGATGCGTCGGATTATCCGACGGCGCACCGCTACTACGCGATGCTGCTCGATCGTATGGGCGATCATGCGCAGGCCGAGCAGGAGATGGGCTTGGCGAAGCAGCTCACGGAGGAGCAGAATCGGCTGGCGCACGGGTACGAAATCCAGACCCCGCAGTAGGGGTGAAAAAAAGCTGGACGCCCGGGCATGTAGACGTTTACAAAGTAAACGAATCCATAAGCGAACTAAGACGAAACTAAACGTAATAGGAGTGCAGCATGAGGATGCAGGGCTTTCTGCGTGGGTTTGCAGTAACGATTGTAAGCGCTTGCCTGGCTGGGCAGCTCAGTGTGGCGATGGCGGAATCTCCAGCCGACGCGGGTGTCGCGGCCACGCCGCCGATGGGTTGGAACAGCTGGAATCACTTTGCCGAACGGGTAACGGATGCCGATGTGCGCGCAGCGGCGGATGCGCTGGTCTCAAGCGGTATGCGCGACGCCGGCTACGTCTACGTGAACATCGACGACACGTGGGAGGGGCAGCGCGACGCGCAGGGCGTGATCCACACGAACAGCAAGTTTCCTGACATGAAGGCCCTTGCCGACTATGTGCACTCGAAGGGGTTGAAGCTGGGGATCTATTCTTCACCGGGGCCGAAGACCTGCGCCGGTTACGAGGGCAGCTACGGGCACGAGGCGCAGGATGCAAAGAGCTATGCCGAGTGGGGCATCGACTACCTGAAGTATGACAAGTGTAGTTTCGGGGACGTGATCCGGAAAGAGGCGGGGAACGACCACGCGAAGGCCTTCGCGATGGAAAAGGCTGCTTACAAGAAGATGCACGATGCGCTGGCAGCGACGGGCCGTCCGATCCTCTTCAGCCTGTGCCAGTACGGTGACAACGATGTGTGGGAGTGGGGCGCGGAGGTTGGCGGGAATGCGTGGCGCACGACCGGCGACATCAACGACAGCTATACGCGCATGGCGGAGATCGGCTTCTCACAGCTGGTGATGGCGCGCTATGCCGGGCCCGGGCACTGGAACGATCCGGACATGTTGGAGATCGGCAACGGCGGCATGACAGAGGAGGAGTACCGGCAGCACATGACGCTGTGGGTGATGCTGGCCGCTCCGCTGCTGGCGGGCAATGACCTGAGCAAGATGTCGAAGGAGACGCTGGCGCTGCTGACGAACAAGGAAGTGATCGCTGTCGACCAGGACAAGGCTGGCATCCAGGGCACGCGGGCCTGGGCCGAAGGGTCGCTCGAAGTGTGGCGGAAGCCGCTGAGCGGCGGCGCGATCGCCGTGGCGCTGTTCAATCGCTCGGCGAAGCCGCAGAGCATCACACTCGATTTGAAGACGGCGTTTCTCGGTGAGGATGCGAAGCTGCGTAATCTTTGGACGGGTGAGAATGTTGTCGTCGCGGGCGATAAGTATGTGACGACAATCCCGGGGCATGGAGCGGTGCTGCTGAAGGGAACTCCGGCGAAGCTTCCGGTTGCCGATTGCTCCGGTGGCGTGTGGAATGAGCATCTCGGCTTCCCGTGCCGGAATTCGATGAGTCCAAGGGGGCAGTAACGGCAAAGGACTCTGTATGCGTGCGGGAAGGGCAGTCAGGTGAGACATATGCTGGTTGGATCTGTAACTGTGACTGTATCTTTCCCCAAAGCGCTCGTCCTTCATGGATCATGGCGTGGAGGAGCATCGCGTGGCAGCGAAGCCTGATGTGTTTCCGGGCATCGATGCCACGTCGCTGCTGCGCCGTGTCTCCTGGCGGCTCATGCCGTTCCTGTTTGCGCTGTACGTGTGCGCGTATCTCGACCGTGTAAACCTGAGTTTTGCGGCGCTCTCGATACGGCGGGAGCTGGGATTTTCCGACTCGGTGTACGGTGCGGGCGCGGGGCTGTTCTTCTTGAGCTACGCGCTGTTTGAAGTGCCGGCGAACCTGGTGTTGCTACGGCTGGGGCCGCGGCGGTGGATCGCGCTGATCATGACGGCGTGGGGTGTGCTTTCGACGGCGATGGCGCTGGTGCATTCGCCGGGGAGTTTCTACCTGATCCGCTTTCTGCTGGGTGCGGCGGAGGCCGGATTCTTTCCCGGAATTCTTCTATATCTGACCTATTGGTTTCCGGCCCATGCACGGGCTCGTGCGGTGGCGCGATTCATGACGGCGACGGCCGTTGCGGGGATCGTCGGCGCTCCGCTTTCCACGTTGCTGCTGCGGCTGAACGGGGTGGCGCATCTTGCCGGGTGGAAGTGGTTGTTTATCGGCGAGGGGCTGCCGTCGATTGTGCTGGGGCTGTGCGTGCTGCGTATGCTTACGGATCGGCCTGAGGATGCGACGTGGCTCAATGCGGAGGAGAAGCGCTGGCTGCTGGCGGCCGTGCGTGCGCATGAGGATGCGGCGTCCGGACGGAGCGAGACGCACCTGCTGCATGCATTTGGGAATGCGGCGGTGTGGGTGCTGGCTTCCATTTACTTTGCGATCTCGGTCGCGCTTTACGGGTTGAGCCTGTGGCTTCCGGTGATGGTGAAGAGCCTTTCGCATGCGTCCGACCTGCGCGTGGTAATGCTGACGGCTGTGCCGTATCTGCTGGCGGCGGTGGCGATGCTGGGGACGGCCCGGAGTTCCGACCGGACGGGCGAGCGGCGATGGCACCTGGCTGGCTGCCTGATGCTGGGCGCGGTGGCGTTTGGTGTCTGCGCGACGGCCGGGCATCCGCTGATCGCGGTGACGGCGCTGTTTGTTTCCGCGATGGGTGTGTGGGGAGGGTTCGGACCCTTTTGGGCGATGCCGACGGCGCGGTTAAAGGGCGAGGCAGCGGCGGGCGGGATTGCGCTGATCAACTCGATTGGGGCGGTGGGTGGATTCTGTGGACCGTACCTGATGGGGAGGGTAAGCGATGCCACGCACAGCTTCCGGGCCGGATTGCTGGTGTGCGGCGGGCTGATGGCGGTGGCGGCGGTCGTCGCCTCAAGGCTGAGAATGGAGCCCAGATGAGACGAGTGAGCCTGAGGCGCAGTAACAGAATCGATACATCCGCTGATTCGATAGAAGTTAGCGACTAACGTGCTTTTGCGAGAGTAGAATTGTAGTCGCGATGCAGGGCGTGGCCGATTTCGCGTCGAAAGAGTGTGATTCCGACGCGGCAGCGCGCTCCTGCCGAAAAGAATCCTTATGACTCCGACGAATCTCTCCTCCGACGCCGCTCCGACACAAATTTCGCAACGCAAATACATTTTCGACTCCTTCCGCCGGTGGGGGTACCTCAAGGCCCAGCTTGATCCGCTGGGCCAATATCTTGCTCCGGAAAAGGTTGCGGAGCTTGAGTTTACGGGTCCCGACGCCGAAGAGGCCGCGGGCTACTACTGCTCGACGGTGGGCGCCGAGTTCATGCACATTCCTTCGGCTGAGCGGCGGCAGTGGCTGGCCGAGCGGCTGGAGACGAATCCGCTGGCGGTGGACGAGGCGGCGCAGCAGCGCATTCTCGAACTGCTGACGCGCGCGGATATCTTTGAGCAGACGATTCAGTCGCGTTATCTCGGCACGAAGCGCTTTTCGCTCGAAGGCGTGACGGCACTGATCCCGTTCCTCGACGAGCTGCTGAACCGGGCTTCGGAGTTCGGCGCGCAGAAGTCGGTAATGGGCATGAGCCATCGCGGTCGCCTGAGCGTGATGGTGAACACCTTCGGAAAGTCGGCGGCGGATATCTTCTCGAAGTTCGAGGATGTGGACCCGCGCAGCATCCTGGGCGGCGGCGATGTGAAGTATCACGTGGGCGCGACGGGCACCTTCCTGGCGCGGAATGGCGAGACGGTATCGCTGCACCTGGTGTCAAACCCGAGCCATCTTGAGGCGGTCGATCCGGTGGCGATGGGACGCGCGAAGGCGAAGCAGGCGCGCTACGGCGCGGACGGCGTATCGCGAGTGCTGCCGGTGATCATCCACGGCGACGCGGCGTTTGCGGGACAGGGCATCTGGGCAGAGACGATGAACCTGGCGTCGATCGACGGTTACTCGGTGGGCGGCTCGATCCAGATCGTGGTGAACAACCTGATCGGCTTTACGGCGGAACCGGAAGAGTCGAACTCGACGCGTTTTGCGACCGACCTCGCGAAGCGCCTCAATGTACCGATCTTCCACGTGAACGCGGAGGATCCGGAGGCGGTAGTGCGGATTGCCGCACTCGCGGCCGAGTACCGGCACACCTTCCACAGCGATGTGGTGGTGGACCTGATCGGCTATCGCCGTCATGGACATTCGGAAGTGGACGATCCGACGATCACGCAGCCCCTGCGTTATGCGCGCATCAAGAACCATCCGCCGCTCTATGAGATCTACGCGAAGAAGATCGGCGCGGATCTTGCGGGCCGCGTGAAGGAGCTGCAGGCGGAGTTCGGTGAGGCACAGAAGCAGGCCAAGGGCATGCAGAAGATGCCGACGCTGGCGAAGATGCCGGAATACTGGGCTGCGTATAAAGGCGGCCCGTTCAAGCCGGAGTATGAGGCGGAGACCGGCATTTCGCGCGAGGAGATTGGCGCGCTGGCTACCGGTCTGACGACGTATCCCTCCGACTTCCATATCCATCCGAAGATTGCGAAGCTGCTGGAGCAGCGTGCGGAGATGGGCCAGGGCAAGCGGCCCTTCGATTACGGCATGGCCGAGGCTCTGGCCTTCGGCTCGCTGGTGAAGGGCGGAACGCCGGTTCGCCTGAGCGGACAGGATTCGCAGCGCGGCACCTTCAATCAGCGGCACTCGGTGCTGATCGATATTGAGAACGAGCAGGCCTACATTCCTCTGAATCATCTGTCGGAGGATCAGGCGCAGTATGAGGCGTACAACTCGATGCTTTCAGAGGCCGGCGTGATGGGCTTCGAGTACGGGTATAGCCGCGACTACCCTGAGACGCTGGTTCTGTGGGAGGCGCAGTTCGGTGACTTCGCGAACGGCGCGCAGATTGTTATCGACCAGTTCCTCTCGGCGGCTGAGGACAAGTGGGGCCTGCTGAGCGGTCTCGCGCTGCTGCTGCCGCACGGCTACGAAGGCCAGGGACCGGAGCACTCGAGCGCACGCGTGGAGCGCTACCTGCAGCTGACCGCGCACGATAATATCCAGGTGTGCCAGCCTTCGACGGCTGCGCAGTATTTCCACCTGCTGCGCCGGCAGGCTCTGCGCAAGTGGCGCAAGCCGCTGGTGGTCTTTACGCCGAAGAGCATGCTGCGCCATCCGGACGCGGTTTCGCCGATCGAAGCCTTCTCGGTGCCGTACTTCCAGAATGTGCTGCCGGAGACGGAGATCAAGGATGCGAAGCGGCTGCTGGTGTGCACGGGCAAGATCGGCCACGAGCTGCGCGTGGAGCGTGCGAAGCGCGGAGACAACACGACGGGTATTCTCTTCCTCGAGCAGCTCTATCCGTTCCCGGAAGCGGAGCTGATTGCCGCGATCGAGGCGCATCCCAATGCGCACGAAGTGGTGTGGGTGCAGGAAGAGCCGCAGAACATGGGCGCGCAGTGGTTCGTGATGCCGCGGCTGCGGCGGCTGGCGCGCAATCGCCAGGTGCTCAGCATCAAGCGCTCAGAAGCAGCGAGTCCGGCAACGGGTTCTCCGAAGGCGCACGAGATGGAGCAGAAGACACTCATCGAGCTGGCGCTGAGCTCGGGTCTGCAGGAGAAGGTGGCTCGCTAACTTATCCTGATGCGAAAATGGAAGAGCCCACAGCTTTGGCTGTGGGCTTTCTCTTTGGGAAGACGTTCAGCCTGCATGTGTGAAGGCTTCGTGCTGCGGGAAGAGGCGCTTGAGGCGCAGGATGGGCTTTTCGAATCCGTGCCAGAGGATTGTGGCCACCGCGAGGCAGACGAAGAAGCGGACAACGACGATCAGCAGATTGGCCGTTCGAAAGCCGGCGATGGCCGTGTGATCGATGAAGATGTCGAAGCCGCCGATCCAGATGATGACCGGCATGTGGGTGAGATAGAAGCCGTAGCTGATGCGGCCGAGCCATGGTAGCGGGCCTCCGCGCAGTGACTGGGCCGCGGGGTTGCGCGCGCCTGAGCCTGCGAGCGCGAGGAGCACGACGCCTGCGAAGCCAAGGGCGATGAAGGAATCGAGCAGGGCTGGTGCGCGATGTGCCAGCGTGATGGCAGCTGCGCTGATGGTGATGGCCGCGCCGCCTGCGATGAGCCAATGCCGGCGGGTGATGCGCGCGGTGAGAATGCCGATGGCCAGCAGGCTCCCGATGGCGATGGCGTCGAGATGGAGCAGCGTGTGTTGCGGATTGAGGCGGTGGCCGATGGTGCCGCGGATGACAGGTGAGAGCGCGAGCACGGCGACCAGGCCGGTTGCGAGAATTTTCGGTGATGGGATGAAGCGGACGATGGGCGCCCAGAGCCAGTAGAACTGCTCTTCAATGGCGAGCGACCAGGTTGGCTGCAGGGCGCCTGCGATCGATGTGTGGAAGAGGTTCTGCAGGAAAAGGCACAGAGAAAGGATGGTGACGCCGTGAGAGATGCCGGGCAGCAGGGGATCGTGTAATCCGGACGGACCCAGGAAGCAGACTGCGAGGATCAGCGCATAGAGCGGCAGCACGCGCAGCGCACGGCGGGCGTAGAAATTCCTGAAGTATCCGTCGGGATTCGAGCGTGCGCGGAGCAGGATGGCGGTGATGAGGTATCCGGAGAGTACGAAGAAGAGGTTGACGCCGGACCATCCCCACTGTGCGGGCCGCATCAGCAGGGTGCCTGCGAGGCGCGGTTGGCAGTGGTGCAGGAAGACGGCGAGTACAGCGATGCCGCGTAGGCCATCGAGCTCCGGAATCTTCTTCGGAAGCCAATCGGGCTGCGCGACGCGGTGGAGCGTCGGCTGTATTGTGATCGTTGTATTCGCCGACTCCGGCCGCTTCGCCATATGTCCCACTTTACCGGCTTTATTCTCCGTAGAACTGCAGACGGGAAAGCGCCCTCCCATGACATACACGAGAGGGCGCTTTCTTTTTGCGGCATCAGGCGAATTATTGCTTTGTATATTCGTCCCGCAGGCGAGTTTGCCGCGAAACCATGGGAATCGCGTGGCCTTCGATGTAGACCTGCTTCACGTCGGTGCGGACGTCGAGCGGGTCTCCGTTGGCGATAACGACGTTGGCAGTCTTGCCGACATCGAGCGAGCCGAGCTTGTCGGCGACGCCGAAGATCTCGGCCGGATTGAGGGTGATGGCCTTGAGCGCCTCGTCGTAGGGCAGGCCGTAGGCGACGGCGTATCCGGCAGCATACGGCAGGTTGCGATCGAAGCCGCCGCTGGGTCCGCCTCCGGCTCCGGATGAAGAGAAGGCGATTTTGACGCCGCGCTTGTAAAGCTCGGCGGGCAGCGAGTAGACGGCGTCATAGCGTTCGTTCGGATCGGGGAAATCGTAGATCGGTCCGACGATGACAGGCACCTTGTAGGAGGCAACCTTGTCGAGCACGTCCTGCGTGTGCGTGAGGTGATTGAGAACGACCTTAAGGTGAAACTGCTCAGCGATCTGCATGGCGACCTCGACCTCGTAGCCCTGATCGGCAGCGAGGATGACAGGCTTCTCACCACGCAGATACGGCAGCAACGCCTCGGATTTCATATCCAGCTTGGGTTCAGTCGGCTTCGAATCCTTCTTGTCGCCCTTCTCCCACTTCGCGAGCATCGTCTCATATTCCGACTTCGAGGCGGCATATTCCTGCGCGTCGATCAGTGTCTGCCGGAGCTGCTCGGCGAGGCCCATGCGCGTAGAGGGGAACTTGCCGTGGCGGCGCTGATCGCCGGAGAAGTTGATGGGTAGCGCGACGTCCTTGCCGAGGATCATCTGATCGCGATCGCGCCCGGCGAGCTGGATGAAGATGTCCTGGCCGGGCATCGAGTCTTCCGACGCAGGCGCGACGATGGCGTTGGTGATGCCGTTGAGGCGGGTGACGGGAATGTGTTCGGTCTCGGCGTGGAAGGCGTCGTAGACATGCATGTTGGGGAAGATCTCGTCGGAGGTTTCGACGAGATCGTTCGAGGCGTCGTCGGCTTCAATCTCGGAGAGACCGAGCGAAGTCTCCGCGTCGATGAGACCGGGGTAGACGGTCATGCCGTGCGCGTCCACGACCTGCGCGCCTTCGGGGATCTTGACCGATGTGGATGCGCCAACGGCTGCGATTTTTCCGTTGGAGAGAACGAGCGTGCCGTCCTCGATGGTGCCGTGAGTGATGGTGAGCAGTTTGCCGTGGGTGATGGCGACAGCTGGCGCGGGCGTGGCGAGATCGACGACGGGCGCGGATTGTGCATAGAGCGATCCAAACGGGAATGCGGTCGCAAGTGTAACCGTGGCGATGACAGATAGGCGCGAGCGGTTCTGCATTAGTTGCCTCCTTCATCGTCGACGTTGGTGCCGTCTTCGCCACCGAAGCCGTGGGCTTCGTGCATGGCGCCGGAGAAGTGCGTGGTGCCGAAGCCGGGAAGGCTGTCATCGAAGAAGAGATCGCCGTCGATGTAGACCTTTTCGGCGCGCGCGTAGGTGGAGAGTGGGTCCGTATTCCAGATGACGAGATCGGCGTCCTTACCGGTATCAATGGAGCCGACCTTATCGTCGACGCCGATGATCCATGCGGGGTTGAGGGTGATCATCCGGAGTGCGTCTTCCTCACTGACACCGCCGTAGCGGATCATTTTTCCGGCCTCCTGGTTGAGGCGGCGGATGTGGTCGTTGGAGTCGCTCTTGAGGGCGACGCGGATGCCTGCTTTTTCACTCATCGCAGCATTCCACGGGATCGCGTCCCAGGCTTCATCCTTGTAGCCCCACCAGTCGGCGAAGGTGGCGATGGCGGTGCCGGTGGGCGCGATCTGGTCGGCAACCTTGTACATCTCGAGCGCATGATGGAAGGCGCGGATCTTGTAGCCGTACTCTTTGGCAATGGCTTCTTCGGTGAGGAACTCGTCGGCGCGGTAGCAGTGGATCTGCACGTAGAGTTTGCCGCGGAGCACGTCGGCGAGGGCTTCGAGTTTCAGGTCCTTGGCGGGCGGCGTGACGTCCTTATCGCCCTTGGCAACCTTGGCGTTGTACTCATCCCATTTGGCCATGTAGGCCTTGGCATCTTCGAACGACTGACGCATGACTTCGAAGTTACCCATGCGGGTGGAGGGCAGCTGGCCGCGGCCTCCATAGACGCGCTTGGGGTTTTCGCCGCTGGCGAACTTGATGGAGCCGGGCGCGTTGGGGAAGAGCATCTGATCGCGCGAGAAGCCGAACTTGTTCTTGATGACGACGGCCTGGCCGCCGATCATGTTGGCCGAGCCGTGGAGCAGCAGTTCCGTGGTGACGCCGCCGGCGAGGGCCTGGTAGAGCGCCTTGTCGCGATTGTCGAAGGCGTCGATCATCATCATGCTCGGAGTCACGGGGCTGGTCGCCTCGTTGACATCATTGCTGAGGGCCGAGTGCGAGTGGGGATCGACGATGCCGGGGGTGAGGAACTTGCCGGTGGCATCGATCTTGACGGCATCGGTGGGCGCGCTGACGGTGGCGCCGTAGCCGGCGATCTTGCCGTCGTGAATCCAGACGCTGCCGTGCTCGATGGTGCCGTGGGTGACGGTCATCACAGTGGCATTTGAGATCACGAAATCATGCGGGGGCGGTGTAGCGGACTGGGCGAGGGCTGTGGCGGTCGCAGCCAGGGGCAGTATCAAAAATACGGGGGCGAGCGGAAATTTCATCGACGGAGGAATGGGACGTTCCCCTTTGCGATTGGATTGTGGTGCTGGATGGGCCGAGTATAGCGGGGAGATTGTTTCGGGTGGTAGGGAAATCTGGAAAGCAGGGTATGGGGGGAGGGGATAGGGTGTAGTTCTGTGCGCTGGTTGCTGGAATCGTAACTGATATGGTTACGATCTCGGACGATGTTTGCGCCGTCCGAAAAGGATGCCGACGGTGATGCCGGTGGCGATTGCGAGGCCCAGCTTTCTCCGGCTGGTGATGGGGACGAAGGTGGTGCCGTGGTCGCTGACGTCGATGACGCCGACGGGAATGGCGCGGACGCCGCAGCCTCCACCTCCGCCTTCTCCCTGCGCGCTGGCGTTGCCGACGCCTCCTGTGCCTGCGCCCGCGCCGTATCCATAAACAACCTTGGCGACGGGGATGACGGTGTGACCCTGGGCGGTGATGGGATCGCCGTAGATGGTTTTGACGCCGGCCTGGCCGAGGATGTTTTCCTTGAGAGACTGCAGGAGGGCGACGCTGCTCATCGGGAAGCTCCTTTGGCAGCCATTATGCGCCTGTTCGTGGGAGACAGGCGCATAATGCGCTGCCCACGCCGCAGAAATTCAGGGCGTTGGACTTTGGAGGTCTTCTTGTATCTGGCCCAGCAGCGGTGGCTTGAGTGGGCCGCCCGGAGGCTTCCAGAAATCTCTACTTACTTGGGAGTTCACGGTGCCCCACCCATGCCAATTGCTGGCATGGATGGGGCACCCGGATCTATCGCCGCCGCGACTACTCGTGGCCGAGGACTTCGGCTGAGATCTTCCGCAGTTCGGGGAGAACATCACCGAGAGCGACCGGAGGAGCGTCTTTCGTGCCGAGGCCGAAGTAGACCTTGCGGTAGAGGGTGAAGAGGCGGTCATAGATGGCCGCGGCTTCGGGGTTCGGGGTGTAGGTGATGTAGTCGAGGCACATCGCTTTCTGCGCTTCTTCGATGGAGGCGAAGACGCCAGCGGCGAGTTGCGCGAAGATGCCGGAGCCGAGGCTGGTGGGGATGCCCGCGGGCACGAGGACCGGCTTGTTGAAGACGTCGGCGTAGATCTGGTTGAGCACCTTGTTATGCTGCGGGATACCCCCGGCGTTGATGACGCGCTCGACCGGCACGCCGTTCTCAGCCGTGCGCTCAAGGATAATGCGGGTATGGAAGGCGGTGCCTTCGATGGCGGCGTGGAGCTCGTCCTGCGCGGTGTGGATGAGGTTCCAGCCGAGGGTGACGCCGCCGAGCTCGGAGTTGACGAGCACGGTGCGGTCGCCGTTGTCCCAGCTGAGGCGGAGCAGGCCGGTTTGCCCGGCGCGATAGGTTTCGAGGCCCTTCGACAGGTCGGAGACCTTTGTGCCCGCGCGGCGGGCGATGGCTTCGAAGATGTCTCCGGTGGCGGAGAGGCCGGCTTCGACGCCAGTGTACTGCGGATGAACGGAGCCTGGAACGACGCCGCAGACGCCGGGCACGAGGACCGTACGCTTCTCCATGGCGATGATGCAGGTGGAGGTGCCGACGACGTTGACGACGTCGCCCTCGCGGCAGCCCGCGCCGATGGCGTCCCAGTGCGCGTCGAAAGCGCCGACGGGGATGGGGATGCCGGTCTTGAGACCCATGCGCTCGGCCCAGTGCGGCGCGAGGTGGCCGGCGACCTTGTCCGATGTTAAGTATTCGCCGTCGAAGCGCTCACGGATGCCGTCGAAGAGGGGATCGAGCCTGGAGAGGAACTCCTGCGGCGGAAGGCCGCCCCACTTGGGGTTCCAGAGCCACTTGTGGCCCATGGCGCAGACGCTGCGCTTCACCTTGGTTGCATCGTCGATGCCGGCGAGCGTGGCGGCGACCATGTCGCAGTGCTCGAAGGCGGTGTAGAACTGCTCGCGCTTTGCGGGGTTATGGCGCAGCCAGTGGAGGAGCTTGGCGAAGCCCCATTCGTGGGAGTAGACGCCGCCGCACCATTCGATGGCTTCGAGCTGTCCTGCATGGGCAAGCGAAGTGATTTCCTGGGCCTCACGCTTTGCGCGGTGATCGCACCAGAGGTAGTAGTCGTCGAGGGGCTGGACCTGCTTGTCGACGAAGATGACGGAGGAGCCGGTGGTGTCGAGGGCGATGGACTCGATGAGCGAGCCGTCGATGCCCGCGTCGGCGATGGCCTTCTGCGTGGCTTTCACGAGCGCTTCCATCTGGTCGTGATGCGACTGCGTGGCGTAGTCGGGATCTTCGCGCTTGCGGTGAAGAGGGTATTCGGCGGAGGCGGTGCTGAGCCGGCCTTTGGTGCTGTCAAGCAGGGTTACGCGAACGCTGAGGGTTCCGAAATCGACGCCGGCTACGATGGCCACGGTGCTTCTCCTTGAGGGTGCGAGTGCTTCAGAAAACGTTTTATCACCTGGAGGGGTGGGAGGGCCAGTGGCGAGGTTGCTCGCGGAGCTGTGTCTTCGCTGCGAAGAGGTCGTGCATGCCCACTCAAGCCAACTTCGGGCTTGAATGGGCACCGTCGGGGTTGTGTTTTCCCACGTCTCAGAAGCGAGACGTGGGGCACCCGGATGTATTTTCCCGCCCAAGCGGAGCTTGGACGGGCACCCGGATCCTCGCTCATGCAGAGAACCGCAGGTTCCTCCACCGCGCTCGCCTTTGGCTCGCTCCGGTCGGAATGACAAATTTTGAGGAGAAAAAGGAAGGACCTTCGGTTGGAATGACAACTCATCTACAGAAGGTGCACTGACAGTAAAAGGCCCGCTCGCCTTTCGGCTTGCGGGCCCTTTGTCGCAGTCTCGGTTACAGATTACTCTTCCGGCTGTGCGTGATAGTGCATGTCCCAGCCGAGGTACTTGGTTGCGGCCTCGTAGACGGGGCTGGCGACCTTGGAGAAGTTGGCGGCGACGTGATGTTCGAAACCCTGCTCGCAGATGTAGCGGAGGAGCTTTTGCATCTTGGGGATCTGCACCACGCCCGCTCCGCCGAAGGTCTCGAGCGGATCGTTGGTGAACGCGCCTTCGCCAACATAGCCGCGGATCTTGCCGGTGTAGTCGTCGGTCGAGAAGCGGAGGTAGGACATGTCTCCGGCCTTGACGCGGCCGACGCAGGTGCCGAAGGTGTTCTCAATGCCGACCGTGCCCGCGATGATGGCCTGATAGTCCATCGTGACTTCCGTGAAGAAGTGCTTGGGCAGGTTCGAGCAGTGGAAGCAGACGGCCTTGTTCGGGTCTTCGCCGTAGTTGTTGTTCCAGTCGAGCAGGGCGCTCGGGGTTTCCGAGGCGAGCGCGAGGCCGTACATGCTGAGCACGCCGACGACGTCGACTTCGCAGGCCGAGGAGAAGAGATTCTCGCTCATCATGCTCATGACGGTGCAGGGCACGACGCCGAAGTACTCTTCGAGCGAGGTCCAGCACTGGATGGCGCTGATGGTGCAGTAGGTCTCCTTCATCCAGGTGTCGATGACGGCGCCGAGCTTGGACATCTTGAGCAGCGCGGATTCGGGCACGGAGCCGGTGGGGACGTAGGCCTTGATGGCGGCGAGCTTGGCCTGGGTGACGTCATCGGTGTCCTTGAGGCGATCGATGCGGCCGAGAACTTCGGAGAGGTCGAGGGTTTCGACGGAGATACCGGCGCGCTCGAGCTGCTTTTCGCTGTAGCGGACGGTGTTGAAGGCCGCGGGGCGCGCGCCGAGGGCGCCGATGCGGAGATTCTTGAAGCCGCCAACCACGCGGCAGACAGCGGAGAACCAGGCGAGATCCTTCTTGAAGGCTTCCGAGCTGGGCGAGACCGTGTGCTGCGCCGTCAGCGAGTAGGGAATGCCGTACTGCATGAGGTTGTTACAGGCCGACATCTTGCCGCAGAAGCTGTCGCGGCGGTTGGCGATCTTCATGATGTCGGTGCGGTCGGGCGTGGCCTGAACGAGAACCGGAACCTTGAGGCCGGAAAGGCGGATGGCGTCGACGATGGCGCGCTCTTCGCCGAAGTTTGGCAGGGTGACGATGATGCCGTCGATTTCTTCGTTGTGCTTCTTGAAGAGCTCGGCGCAGTGGCGGGCGTCTTCCGGGGTCTGGACAGCGCCGTGCTGGGTCTGCTCTGGCGAGAGCACGATGGATTTGTAACCGTTGGCATCAAGAACCTTGATGATCTCTTCGCGGCCCTCCTTGGCGAGGTGGTGAGGGAAAAATCCGCGGCTGCCGACGATGACTCCGTAGGTAAGTTGCTTTTTCATAAAATCCGATCTCTTTGTCTATTTGTCGCTGATCCCCGATATGTGGAGCGGATCAGGGTATGGGAGTGGAAGAGCAATCAGCCGAGTTTCTTCGGCCAGAACTTGATGAGATAGATAAGCCCGGCGACGAGCATGAAGCCGCCCCACCAGATAGGTGCGTGAAGCGAGTAGAGCGTGGGTGGGTGAGCCAGCGGATGGCTGAGCTCCCAGATACCTTCCGCCGTGATGACAAGGCCATAAGCGCCGAAGAGGAGACCGGCAAAGAACCAGATGGAGAGTGTTTCGCGCATGCTCTCTGCTCCTTTCCTACCAGAAGATGATGTTGATCGCGACAAATACTGCTGCGATGACGCCGGCCCAGACGATGGGCTTCTGGTACCAGTGGTCGTCGTGCTCCACGGGCAGAGGCGAGACGCCGTAGACCAGGCCGTCGAGCTCGGCGACCGGGCGTGCGGGAGTCATGTAGCTGACGACGACGGTCACGATGACGCAGACCAGCCACGACCAGAGGGCGCGGTAGAGGTCTTCGGCCATGGCCTTGGCATCGGGCGAAAGAGCGACGTAGCGGAGGGCGGAGGGATCATGGTGGACCCATGCCCACAGCCCGACCGCGGTGAGGGTGCCGGAGAGCAGTCCCCAGAAGCCGCCGGCCTTGGTCGCGCGCTTCCAGAGCATGCCGAGGATCACGGTGCCGAAGAGCGGAGCGATGAAGAAGCTGAAGAGGCTCTGCACGTAGTCCATGATGGAGGCTGCGTGCTGCACGAGGTAGGCGGTGCCGACCGAGATGAGCACGCCGACGAAGGTGCATCCGCGGCCCATGGCGACGTAGTGGCGGTCGGTGGCCTTCTTATTGATGAAGGCGCCGTAGATGTCGTAGGTCCAGACGGTGGAGAAGGCGCTGACGTTGCCGGCCATGCCGGACATGAAGCCGGCGATGAGCGCGGTGACGCCGAGGCCGAGCAGGCCGGGTCCGCAGTAGCGGACGAGCATCAGGGGCAGGACTTCGTTATAGCTGTGGCCGCCGGTGAGGACCGCCTGCGATTCGCCGACCAGGTGGTAGGGAAGAACCGAGAGAGCCAGCAGGCCGGGCAGTACGACGATGAAAGGCACCATCATCTTGAATCCGGCGCCGATGATGGGAGCCATGCGGGCGGCGCGCAGGTTATGCGCGGAGAGCACGCGCTGGACGACGAGGAAGTCGGTGGTCCAGTAGCCGAAGCTGATGACGAGCCCGAGGCCGAAGACGATGCCGCTCCAGTGCACGCCCATGGGATTGTCCTTGAAGTGGCCGAGGCCGCTCCACAGGTGGACGTACTGGGCGTTGCCGACATTGGTGAGGATCTGGTGCTTGAGGTTGGTCCAGCCGCCCGCCTCGACGAGGCCGAGGATGGGGACGAGCAACGCGCCGAGCCAGATCAGAAGAAACTGGAGAACCTCGTTGAAGATGGCTGAGCGCAGGCCGCCGAGCGCGACGTAGAGGGCGACGGTGATGGAGGAGACCCAGATGGAGAAGTTGAGGTTCCAGCCGAGGACGACCTTCATGACCAGCGCCATGGAGTACATGTTGATGCCGCTCATGAGCACGGTCATGAAGGCGAAGCTGACGGCCGAGAGGGCGCGTGCGCCGGGGCCGAAGCGCAGGCTCAGGTAGCCGGGGACGGAGTGCGTCTTCGAGATGTAATAGAACGGCATCATGATGATGCCGAGGAAGAGCATGGCGGGAACGGCGCCGATCCAGAACCAGTGGGTAGCGAGGATGCCGTACTGGTAGGCCGATCCGGCCCAGCCCATGAGCTCGAGCGACCCGAGGTTGGCGGAGACGAAGCTGAGGCCGGCGATCCATGCGGTCATCTCGCGGCCGGCCATGAAGAACTCTTCGCTGGTGTTGGCCGAGCCCTTCAAATAGAAGCCGATGAAGATGACGATGGCGAAATAGATGGCGATGACGAGGATGTCAATCGCGTTGAGGCGCGCGAGCTGATGAGTGACCGGCCCCTGAAAGAAAGCAAGAAGCGAAGCGGGTGAAGCGTGCATCTCTATTGTTCCTTAGCTGTTACAAAATGCGATGCGGTGATGCCGGTGATACGCGCGAATCATCTATTTGCCCTGCCCATAGGTGGCCTTGGCGCCGTGCTTGCGCTGGTAGTGGCGGTCGAGCAGAGCCTGGGAGACGCCGGTGCTGGTGGGGTTGAGGGAGACGGTGAGCCAGGCCATGCGGGCGACTGCTTCGAGAACGGTGGCGTGGTAGGCGGCGTCGGCTGCATCCTTGCCCCAGGCAAAGGGAGCGTGGCCACGCACCAGGACGCCGGGGACGGCGTTGGGGTCGAGGCTCTGGAAGCGGTTGGTGATGTTGATGCCGGTGTTCAGGACGTAATCGCCGTTGATCTCCTCGGCCGTCAGCTCGTCGGTGACCGGGACAGGGCCGTAGAAGTAGTCGGCGTGGGTGGTGCCGAAGGCGGGAATTTCGCGGCCGGCCTGGGCCCAGGCGGTGGCGTACTCGGAATGCGTGTGGACGACGCCGCCGATGGTGGGGAATTCCTTGTAGAGATGGATGTGGGTGGCGAGATCGGAGGAGGGACGCAGCTTGCCTTCGACGATTTTGCCGTCGAGGTCGGTGATGACGAGGTCCTCGGGAGTCATGGTCTCGTAGGGAACGCCGGAAGGTTTGATGACGACCAGGCCGGAGGCGCGGTCAATGCCGGAAACGTTGCCGAAGGTGTAGAGTACGAGACCGCGGCGAACGATTTCGAGGTTGGCGTCGAGGACGTCGCGGCGAAGCTGGTCGAGCATGGTGGAGAATCCTTCCCGGGAAATAATGCCAGTTGCTAAAGCGTTTTACCAGTATTACTTCGGCAAACGTTTACTGGAAGTTTGAAGGTACGCGCTTTAAACTGGGCCAGTCAAGACAGGAGTGAGGGTTTGGCGACGAGAAAACGCCCCCGGCAGGGGAGCCAGGAAAAGCGGCTGGATATTCGCGATGTAGCGCAGCATGCGAAGGTATCGATTGCCACGGTTTCACGAACAATTAACGGGGTTCCGACGGTCGATAAAGAGCTGGCCCGACGCGTGTGGGCGGCGATCGAGGAGCTGAACTATTTTCCGAACACTCAGGCCCGGGCGCTGGTCTCGGGACGAACGCGGCTCTTCGGGCTGCTGGTGTCGGAAATTACTAACCCGTTCTTCCCGGAGCTGATCCAGGGCTTCGAGGAGGTTGCGGTGGAGAACGGCTACGAAATCCTGATCGGGTCGACGAATTACGACCCGGAGCGGATGAGCCTGTGCGTGCGCCGCATGCTTGAGCGCAACGTGGAGGGCGTGGCAGTGATGACCTTCGGCGTGGAGCAGCCGCTGCTCGAAGAGCTTGCTTCGCGGCGCGTGCCGATGGTGTTCGTCGATGCCGGGCCGCAGGGCGAACTGATGCGCTCGCTGGTGGTGGATTACCGGAAGGGCATCCACGAGGGTGTGCAGCATCTGGCAGTGCTGGGGCACAGGGACTTCGGCTACATCAGCGGCTCTCTGCAGCATCGCTCCTCGCAACTGCGCAGGGCTGCGTTCTTGGAAGCGCTGGAGACGATCGGCGCGGCGTCGCGCAAGGAATGGATCTCCGAGGGCGACCATACGTTGGAAGGCGGCATGCGGTGCATGGAAGCGATGATCGCTGCCGGTCCGCTGCCGACGGCCCTGCTGTGCTCGAACGACATGACGGCGATCGGCGCGCTGCGGGTGCTGACCAAGGCGGGGCTGCGGGTGCCGGAAGACGTGTCGCTGATCGGGTATGACGACATTCACCTGGCGGAGTTCGTGAATCCGCCGCTGACCACGGTGCGCATGTCGCGGAACGATCTGGCGCGGGCGGCTTTCAACGCGCTGCGTTCGATCGCGGAAGGCCAGGAAAAAGAAGGCCAGCCCCGTACGTGGAAGGTGACGACGGCGCTGACGGTGCGGCAGTCGACGGGGTATCCGCGCAAGACGCAGCTTGCGGCGGCTCCTGCGAAGAAGCGAACGCCTAAGAAGTAAGAGTGTGGCTCATGACAAAATGACGAGGCCTTCGCGCTATGCGAAGGCCTCGTCGTTTGCTGCGGGGGAGGGTTACTTCTTGCGGTTGGGGAAAATGCCCATGCGGAAGGTGACCATGTAGCTGCGCGCCGAGGTCAGGCTGAGCTGATCGAGGGGTGAAGCGGCGGTGGTGGCGATGTAGCTCGATCCGTTGACGGCCACGGCGCTGTTGCTGGAGGCAACGTCGAGGATGTTTTCGCTGTTGAAGAGGTTGTTGATGCTGAAGCCGATCTTCGACTCGTCGAAGAAGGAGTGCTTGCGGATGGTGTAGTTGAGGAACAGGTTCACGTTGTTGAAGGGAGCATCGTAGACCTGGTTGTGATAATCGCCGTTGTCGTTGTAGTGGGCGCCCACGCGCTTCTCGATTACGCCGAGGTCGAAGCCGTGATTGCCGTAGGTGACGGCGAGGGACTGCGTGTATCCCGGCGTATCGGCGACGTAGAGGCCGGAAGGCACGCCGGTGCCGGTGTAGGTCGCCTTGTTCACGGTGCCGTTGGCGTAGACGTGGACGCCATAGCCGACGGCGACGTTCGTCTCCGCCTCAAAGCCCCTGGTGATGGAGTCCGGTCCGAGGTAGTACTCGTTGTTGTCGTAGGCCGGATCGTTCGGGTTGGCCACGGCGAGCGCGACGTAGTTGTTCTGGAACTTCACGCGGAAGACATCGGCGTCGAGGGTGAAGCGGTTGGTCTTGAGGACCGTGCCGGCCTGGTACGTAGTGGTCTCGGTAGGCTTGGGGAGCTGGCTGACTTCCGCACCGCCGCCGGCGACGTCGAAGGTGGAGCTGGGAGGAATCTCCGCGCCCTTGCCGAACTGCGCGTAGGCCGACCAGTTATTGAGAATGCGGTAGTTGCCTTCGGCCGAGGGCAGATTGCTGCCGAAGCCGCCGGATGAGTTCACGTGCGATGCGCCGCCGAGGCTGCCGACGGTCTTGCCATCGTCGGCAAACTGCGTCAGGTTCATCGTGTAATAAGCTTCCTTGTCGCCGCCGGTAAGGGTAAGGCGCTTGGTGGGGTGCCATTCGTATTCGATGAACGGGTTGTAGGAGTTCGTCCAGAAGTTCTCGTGGAAGTTCGGGAGCGCCTGATCTTCGTGGGTGAGCGGGTTCGACGGGATCTGGTAGCGATTCGTGGTAGCCCACTCATACCAGAGGCCCGTGCGGAAGACGCCATACTTCGAGATCTGGCTGGCGGTGGCGGTCTCACCGTACTTGCGATAGCTGTTCAGCTTGTCGACGGCGCAGGGCAGGTAGCTGTAGCCCTTCTTGGTCTTGGGCGTAGAGCAGTTGGTCTGGGTGATCCAGTCGGTGGAGCTGTCCTTGCCGGTGGCGAGACCGGTGGTGTCGTTCGGGTTGTCGTTCGCGTAGTACTGACGGTTGTTGTAGCTGTAGGTGTACGGCTTGGCATCGATGAGCCAGCCGTGGCCCAGGAACGAGTGGATGCCGACGTACTCGAAGTCCGTGGGGACGACGTAGTAGTTGTAGGGCTGGTAGAAGCCGCTGGTCGGGTCGTTCTTCTGGAGCAGGTAGTTCCATCCGTAGTTCTGAATCTGCGCGCGGAGCGGTGGGTTATTCGGCGTGTTGGTGTAGACGCGGATGACGCCGCTGTAGCCGGTAACGGTCGTCTTGTCGGAGGCGTTCCAGAGCACCTTGATGTCGCCAGCGTCGCGCTGCTGATCGTTATAGGTCTCGAAGCCGTCGGAGGTCATGCGATGCACGTCCAGCGTCATACCGACGTTCTTCTTCGCACCGATCATGCCGGTGCTGTACTTGCCGTCAATCAGCAGCGTGTTGAAGGAGCCGTAGGAGACCTGCGGCTGGATGTTCTGTTCCTGCGGGACATCGGGCGAGATCAGGTTGATAGAGCCGCCGAAGGTGCTGGGGCCGATGGTGGAGGCGGTGCCGGGGCTGCGGTCGAAGTCCACGCTGCCGATCCACTGGCCGGGGAAAAAGGCCCACGAGTGGTGGGTGGGGGTGTTCGTATCTTCGAAGGGGATGCCGTCCCAGGTGATGTCGTAATCGCCGTCAGGGAAGCCGCGGAAGTACGTGGTGCCCTGGCCGAGGCCGATGCCGTTGGAGTTGTAGCTGAAGGTGCCCGGGGCGATCTGGATGATTTCGGTGTAGTCGGAGGTGGGCGGCGTGAATTCGCGGATGAACTTGCTGCCGATTTCGGACTTGGGCGCGGTAGCGTCGAGCGAGCCCTGCGAGAGGCCTTCCTGCGCGGCGAGCGAATTGCCGGCGAGGCCGCGGACTTCGACGTTCTCAGACGAAGAGGCGACGTTGAGCTGAACGGGCAGGTGCAGGGACTTGCCTCCGGTCAGCGATACCTGGCTCTGGGTTACGGTCTGGAAGCCCGGCGAGGCGATGGTGACGTCATAGCTGCCATCCGCAAGACCCGAGGCGTAGAAACGGCCCTGATCGTCGGTAAAGAACTGCTGATCGACGCCGGTCGCGCGATTGCGGACATGCACGTCCGCTTTCTGAATGGCGTTGCCGCGGGAATCCATGACCGAGCCGGTGATCGAGCCACCGGTCGCGGTCTGGGCCATGAGCAGCGAAGAAGCCGCGAGCAGCGCTGTCGCTGTGCCGGTCCAAGTGCAGGATCTGCGTCCGAAGTTGGGTAACAAGTCTTCCTCCAAAGAAATGTCCGCTGGGGACTAAGTCTCGGCAAACCGTAACGGGCGGCTGTGAATGTTTGGTTACAGCGCGGGAGCGCGGAGAGCGGCGAAAGGAGGAAGGCAGCGCGCGGCTGCGTCCGCGTCTACGATTGCGCCTGGGCAGAGCGGCGGGAGATCGCAGAAACCCGTTGTGGGCAGGCACTTCCGCTGGCGCGCGATGGAATGGAAATAAATTCGGCGCGGGAGCTCCGGGCGCGGAGAAACCAGGCCAAGCTGAAGGTTTCTTAAGGTTCTTCTTAAGAACTTTTTCAGGTCTTCGCGCGTGTTTATGCGGGTGTTTGCGTGACGGCGGAGCCTCATGCGAGTCTGAAGCTCGTATGCGCCAGCCCCTGCGTTCTCTCCTGTCTGCCATCGTGCTCTGCTCTGCTGCGGCTGCGGCCTCAGCCCAGAGCCAGCTTGCCAACACCACCGTGCTGATCGTGCGGCACGCCGAGAAACCACCCGAGGGCGCGAGCCTGACGCCGCAGGGCTTTGCCCGCGCGAAGGCGTATGCGACCTACTTCGATCCGTTTCAGCTCGAGGGAAAGCCTTTCGTGATCAACGCGCTCTATGCGGGGCATGATTCGAAGAACAGCGTGCGTCCCCGCCTGACGCTCGAGCCCCTGAGCCAGGCGCTGCATCTGCCGTTGAACACGGATTTCTCCACGGAAGACCCGGAGGCGCTGGCTGAGAATCTGCGCAGCGCGACGCATGGCGACCATGTGCTGATCGCCTGGCGGCATAAGAAGATTCCCGCGCTGGTGACAGCGCTGGGCGGCGATCCGGCGCAGGTGATTCCCGGCGACGCGTGGCCGGACGAGGTGTACGACTGGGTGGTAGTGCTGCGCTTCGACGCGAACGGCAAAGTCGCGCAGGAGCAGTTGATTCACGAACCGAACCTGCTGCCCTGATTCCGCTAAAGCAGCGTTTCCGCGGGATGCTCGATGGTGTCGTGGAGCGCCCGCGGGACGCGGATGGTGAAGACAGATCCCTTCTGCGGCACGCTGTCGACGGTGAGTTCGGCACGATGCGCGTCGGCAATCCAGCGAGCGATCGAGAGGCCGAGACCCAGGCCGGCCTTGGTGCGACGCTCGCGTAGATCGGCCTGGTAATAGCGGTCGAAGATGCGGCGGCGCGTGTCGTGCGACATGCCGATGCCGGTATCGCGAACATGAAGCAGGGCGTGTGTCTTCTCCGCGCCGAGCTCTACGCGAACCTCTCCAAACTCCGGTGTGAACTTGATGGCGTTATCGAGCAGGATGCCAAGCAGGCGCTGCAGGAGCAGCTTGTCGCCTTCGATCTGCAGAGGCTCGTCTGGCAGGCTCCAGTCGAGCAGGATGTGATTGGCTTCGGCGACGTCTTCGACGCGGCGACAGCCGCTGACGACGAGCTCACAAAGGTCGAGTCGCTCGACGGAGAGCTCGTGCGCGAAGTTATCGCTGCGAGCCATGGAGAGCAGGGCATCGAGCAGCGTCGTGGCGGTGCGGCATTCGGTCGCGATGCGGTCGAGGTGTTCGCGGTATTCATCGTCGGAGCGATTGCGGTTGAGGGAGAGCTGCGCGGTGGCGAGCATCACCGTGATGGACGTGCGGAGGTCGTGCGAGGCGTCCGCGGAGAACTGGCTGAGACGCTTGACCGCGGCTTCGAGGCGAGCGAGGAGCTGATTCCACGCGATGGCGAGCTGCTGGACTTCATCCTTGGCGGGCGGGACTGGGAGACGCGCGGAGAGATTGCCGATACCGATGCCGACGGCGGCGCGGGTCATACGATCGATGGGCTCCATGGCGCGCCGGCTGAGGAAGTATCCGCAGAGCAGGGCGAGCAGGAAGATGACCGGCATGAGCAGCAGAAGCGCCCGCTGATAGGCGGCGAGGACATCGAACTCTTCTTCGAGTGAGCTGCCGAGATAGAGGGTCATCGGCTGACCGGAGATGAAGGCCTGATGGCACATGACGAGCGTCGGCGCACCGCCGATGACCTTGAGCGAATAGCTGCGCTTCAGGCAGGAGCGCTCATAGGGCGTGGCCCAGGCAGCCTGCCCCTCGGATAGAGGGAAGACGAGGGAGCGATCCATGCGTCGCAGCTCGAAGAGATTGCCTTCATGGGTCACCAGCGCGTAGCCGCTGAGCTGGGTTTCGAGCGAGTCACGGACACCCTGGGACTGATTGGCCTCGAGCATGTGCAGGAGGCGGGTTTCGCGGCCGAGCAGGTGCGACTGCTTCTCGACGATGAGCGCGTGGTGCAGGATGCCGTCGGAAGCGACGCCGAAGAGCACCGCACCGAGGAAGATGACCGCCAGGTACCAGAGGGTAAGCCGCGCGCGAATGGACAGGGTTTGTACTCTATTCCACAACGAAGATGTACCCCGTGCCGTGCACTGTGCGGATGAGCGGTTTGGTCTCGGACTTGTCCTCGAGTTTGGAACGCAGGCTGTGGATGTAGACGTCGAGGGTGTTTTCCTTGACCCCGGTGGCATCATCCCAGGCGGCTTCGATGAGCTCTTCGCGGGAGGTGACAAGGCCGCTGCGGCGCATCAGGACATCGAGCAGCTCGGTCTGCTTCCGGGTGAGCGGGATCTGGCGGCCGTTGCGGGTAGCCTGGCGGCGCTGGCGGTCCAGAGTGACGCCGCTGGCCTGAAGCAGCGGGCTCTGAACAGGCTGGGCGCGGCGGGCGATGGCGCCGATGCGCGCGAGCAGAATCTTGAGCAGAAAGGGCTTAACGAGGTAGTCGTCGGCGCCGAGATCGAAGGCTTTGAGCACCTTGGGGACGGCGTCGACGGCGGTGAGCATGAGGATGGGCGTGCGGCAGTGGCGGGCACGCACGGTCTCCAGGACCTGGAAACCGTCCATGCCGGGGAGGTAGACGTCGAGGAGCGCGGCGTCGTATTCGCCGCCCAGCATCATGGCCGCGCCTTCGACTCCGTCATAGGAAATCGAGACGCTGTGGCCTTCTTCGCGCAGGCCGCGTTCGACCAGGCCGGCAATGCGCTTGTCATCTTCAATCAACAGGACATTCATGGTGCGCTGCACACAAGTAAGCCATCGGATTGTTGCAGTGATGTGAATGCCGGGGTGCAGATTCGGGCCGGCGGGCAGCCAGGTGAGGGGGAAACGTGACAAAATGATGACAATTCCGCATGAACAACGAATCCTTGCCCTCCGTTCCGACCTCCGAAGCCAGCCTGAACCCTGAAACCGCGGAGAACGCGCCTGCGACCGAGTCCTTTGGCGACCTCCTGTCCCAGTTCGAGCAAGAGAACCGTCCGGCGGGGAAAGACCGCTCGGAGGTGGAAGGCACCGTTGTCTCGATCACACCGGAGAATGTGGTGCTCGATATCGGCCTGAAGGTCGAGGGCGTGCTACCGCGCGGTGCGTTTGAGAACGATGCCGCCGAGGTGAAGGTGGGCGACCGCCTACTCGTCTCAGTGAAGGGACGCACCGAGGAAGGCTTCTACGACCTGACGCGCAAGAAGGTTGCGAAGGTGACGGACTGGTCGTCGCTTGAAGCGGCTTTTGCGAACAAGAGCTCGATTGTGGGTGTGGTGACGGCGTCGAACAAGGGCGGCCTGACGGTGGACATCGGCGTGCGGGCCTTTCTGCCGGCCTCGCGCAGCGGCGCCCGCAGCGCCGAGGATCTCGAGAAGCTGGTGGGGCAGGAGATTCGCTGCCGGATCACGAAGCTCGATGTGGCCGACGAGGACGTGGTGGTGGATCGCCGCGCGGTGCTGGAAGAAGAGGCTGCCGAGGCTCGCGCCGGGCGTTTTGCCGCGCTGGGTGAAGGCTCGATTGTGACGGGCACGGTGCGCACGATCGCTCCTTATGGCGCATTCCTTGAGCTGGGTGGCGTGGATGGACTGCTGCATATCAGCGATCTCTCGTGGACGCGCGTGGAGAAGCTGGAAGAGCACCTGACGGTCGGGCAGGAGCTTGAAGTCATCGTGCTGAAGATTGACAGCGAGTCGAACCGCATCTCGCTCGGGCGCAAACAGCTGACCGCGCAGCCGTGGGATTCGGCGGCGGAGCGCTACGTGACCGGGCAAAAGATTTCAGGCACGGTGCGGAGGCTCACGGACTTCGGCGCGTTTGTCGAGGTGGAGGCGGGCATCGAGGGCCTGATCCACGTGTCGGAGATGTCGTGGATCAAGCGCGTGCGCAAGCCGTCCGATGTACTGAAGGTGGGCGATACGGTGGATGCGATCATCCTCGGCATCCAGCCGCAGGAGCGCAAGCTGTCGCTGGGCCTGAAGCAGGTACTCGACAATCCATGGGCGGCGGTGTCGCAGAAGTACGCGGCAGGCACGATCATCAAGGGCTCGGTGGTGCGCCTGGTGCCGTTCGGCGCCTTCGTGGAGCTTGAGCCGGGCATCGAAGGCTTGGTGCACGTGAGCGAGATTGTGGCCGACAAGCGCATCGCGCATCCGCAGGATGTGCTGCGTGTAGGCGAGGTGGTGACGGCGCAGGTGATGGCTGTCGATACCGAGAAGCGCCAGGTGAAGCTGAGCATGAAGCAGCTGATTCCGACCGGCCTCGACGAGTATCTCGAGGAGCATGCGGTAGGCGACACCGTCTCGGGCCGCGTGGCTGAGGTGAATGACAGCACGGCGAAGGTGGAGCTGGGCGAGGGCGTCTTTGCGACGTGCCGCGGCACCTCCACGCCGGGCGCGGCGGCGGGCAGCGATGCATCCGGCGCGGCGAACCTGTCGTCTCTGACAGCGATGTTGCAGGCGCGCTGGAAGGGCTCGGCGAAGACTCCGGCGGCGAGCACGGGGCTGCGCGTAGGCGAGGTACGGAGCTTCCGCATCGCGCTGCTCGACGCGGGGCAGAAGCGCGTGGAAGTGGAAGTGGTCTAAGACTATTTCAAAGAATTAGAAACGAGCGGGCGGCAGAGTACATCTGCCGCCCGTTTGCTTTTACTCGCTGCGCTGACGTTCGAGAGCGACGCGCACCAGCTGGCTGCGAGTGCGCACGCCGGTCTTCTCGAAGAGCTGCTGGAGCAGGGCTTTGACGTAGCTTTCGGAGATCGACATTGTAGTCGCGATCTCTTTATTCGTGAGGCCTTCAAAGACGCCATTCAACACGCTCTGCTCGCGGGTGGTGAGGTCGAGGGCAGGCCGCGTCTCCTGGCGCGGCAGGGATGGGACGGGCGCGCTCAGTTTGCTCAGGATGCTGCTGTCGATCCACGAGCCTCCGCGCACGATCATCAGAATGGCCTGAATCAGATCGGTGGGCGCGCTGTGCTTGAGGAAGATGCCGGAGGCTCCGTCGCGCAGGGCCTGGGCAATGGCGGCCTGATCGAGTCCGGCGGTGACCATGAGCACCTTGATCTCTGGGCGGCGGCCACGCATTTCCTGCAGGAGTTGAAGTCCGTTCGATTCGCCGAGATCGTAGTCGAGCAGGACGACATCGCTTCGATCGAGCGCGCTCGAGGCGATGGCTTCCCGTGCCGAAGCGAAGTGGGCGATGAGCTCGAGGCGTTCTTCGGCTTCGAGCAGGCGGGCGATGCCTTCACGAAAGAGCGTGTGGTCATCGACGAGGAGAAGGCGTATGGGCTCGTTCAGCATTTAATCCTGACCTTTCCGGGGTGCGTCAGGGTCCGTTGCCAGATCGACGATGAAGAGTGCGCCCTGCGGGGCAGGTTCGTAGCGCAGATTGCCGTCGAAAGAACGCAATAGGGCACGCGACAAATATAAGCCGAGGCCGGTGGAGTCGGCCGATCCCTCGAATGGCCGGAAGAGAATGGAGGGGTCTTCGACGCCGGGGCCATTGTCGGCAACTGCAATTTCCACGCGGCCCTGATGCGCGTGGGCAGAGATGGAGAAGGATGCGTCCTGCCGGCCTGCGATCGCGCGGCGGCTGTTCTGCGCAAGATTGAGGAAGACCTGCATGAGGCTGTGGTGATCGGCGAGTACGGGAGGAAGATCTCCGGGGAGCGACCACGCAGCGCGGATGTCTTCATCCTGCAGAGATGGCCGCAGCAGGATCATGAGCTCTTCGAAGAAAGAATGCAGGTCGATGGAAGCGATGAAGGCTTCGCGATCGCGAAGTTCCATGGCCGCGATACGCTTGAGCGCCTGCGTAAGGGTGCCGAGGGCTTCAAAGTCGGAGTGATGCGCGAGCATGGTGTCGCGCGAGAGATTCTCATGCACGACGGAGATCGCGCCGCAGATATTGCGTATCTCGTGCGAGACCGCGCTCACGAGGATGCGCGAGCCGAAGAGCAGCTGCTCGAAGCTGGTTTGCTCGCGGTCGCGGAAGTCTTCGGATGTGTCCACGATCATGGCGGCGAGACGCGGGCCGGCAGAGGTGCGATAGGTGGAGAACCAGACGTCGGCGAGAAAGGGCTCTCCATCCTGGCGCATGCCTTTGCACTGCATCATGGTGCGGAAGGAGCGGCCGTCGTCCGCCTGTTGCGGCACCTTGGCGAGCGAAGGCAGATAGGGGGCGATACCTGTGCCGGGCAGCGCGCCCGCAGGCAAGCCCAGAAGGCGATGCGCGGTGTTGTTGGCAAACAGAATGGACCCACCGGCATCTACTGTGACAATGGCGACGGGACTGCTTTCGATCAGGTTCTCAAGCTGCTCTTCGGCATCGCGCCGCGCCTGATTCTCCCGATTGAGGTTGCGCAGATGTACGGCCGCTGCTTTGCGGCGCTCGGTGATCTCAGAGGTGAAGAGACCAATGCCGGTAAAGGCAGTGACGTAGAGAAAGTCTCGAGTGAGGCCGAAGGGGACAGACCATTCGAGGCCATCGAAAAGCTCTGCGAGCACCGCGCAGAGTATGGCGATGGTGATGACGTACCATCGATTCAGCAGCGCGCCCGCAATCACAATCGGCAGCAGGTAGCCAAAACCGAAAGGGACAGCCGCAGTGGTGCGCCAGTCCGCGATCGCGACGCCGATGATGAGGGTCGCAATCAGCGCCAAATAAGTAGGACGTCTACCCGACGAAAAAAGACTCGACATTCCGTCTCCGAATCGTAACCTCGCTGCAATCTTTAGGGTACGCGCCCAGGAAGGGGTTGTGAGGTAACCGAAAGATAGATCGAATGGGGAGTTGCGTCGTCTAGAATTTTTAGAAATCGGTGCTCTTTCTTTACGCTTTTCCAACTAATGTGTAATTCAGGCGGCGACAGTGCCGCCGCACCGTGGAGGCTTGTGTACAAGGCAACAAACCGGACAATCTTTCTTTTTCCGCTGCTGGGCACTCTTCTGCTCACGGCATGCGGAAAGAAGCAGAGCGATGCTGCCTCAGAGGCTCCGCCATCGGCCACTGTCGTTCATGACGACGGGATGGGCCTGATTCGTGTGGATCGCCCTGAGCGCTTTCAGCTGACTACCGCAGTTGCCCATGAATCGACCGCGTCCCTGAATGTGACGGGCACGGTGACGCCCGATGTATCACGAGAGATTCCGGTGGTTTCGTTGGCCTCCGGCCGCGTGGTGGCGCTGCATGTGCGCCTCGGCGACTACGTTCGCAAGGGACAGCTGGTCATGGAAGTGCAGAGCAACGATATTTCTTCTGCATATGACCAGTATCTGAAGGCCGTGAACGACGAGCACCTGGCCAACACGCAGCTGGAGCGCGCGAAGATTCTCTTCGACAAGGGCGCGATTGCACACAGCCAGCTGGAGATTGCGCAGGACGGGGAAGACGACGCGAAAGCCGACCTGACCGCGGCCGAGCAGCAGCTGCATGTACTCGGTGTCGATCCGAAAGATCCGAGCGCGACGGTGAAGGTCTACGCGCCGGCATCGGGCTTCATCATTCAGCAGAATGTGACCGAGGCGGCGACTGCCGGTGTGACGTACTCCGGTTCGGCGAATGCATTCACCATTGCGGATCTCTCGCATGTGTGGATTCTTTGCGATGTGTATGAGAACGATCTTTCCACGGTTCACATCGGCGAATCGGCGGACATCAAGCTGAATGCCTATCCGGATCACGCGCTGAGTGGCACGATCAGCGATATCGGCGCGGTGCTCGATCCTTCGATCCGCACTGCGAAGGTCCGTATCCAGGTGAACAATCCGCAGAACCTGATGCGCATCGGCATGTTTGCGACGGCGACATTCCATGGGCGCAAGGAAGAGTCGAAGACCGCGGTGCCGGCGTCAGCCGTGCTGCATCTTCACGATCGTGACTGGGTCTATGAACCCGCCGGGGACGGCAGCTTCCGCCGTCTCGCCGTGCAGGGTGGTCCGATGCTTCCTGGCAACCTGCAGGAGATTGAGACGGGGCTGAGCGCCGGACAGCAGGTGGTCTCCAACGCTCTCGAACTCCAGAATTCGGCCGAGCAATAGATGATTCGCGGAATTGTAGATTTTGCACTGAACAACCGCTGGCTCATGCTCGGCGCCGCGATCCTGTTGTTCGCGTGGGGCATCGTCTCCTTTCACAACCTCCCGGTCGAGGCGTATCCGGACGTAGCGAATAACTATGTCGAAGTGATTACGCAGTGGCCGGGTCGCGCAGCCGAAGAGATCGAGCAGCAGGTCACGATCCCGATCGAAATTCAGATGGCGGGCATTCCGCACATGAGCCATCTGCGTTCGTTCTCGCTGGCCGGTCTTTCCGACGTCAAGATGATCTTCGACGACGATTCCATCAACGACTGGAATCGTGAGAAGGTGCTCGAACGCCTGAGCCAGGTGAATCTGCCGGCAGGCCTGCAGCCGCAGATCGGCACAGACTGGAGCCCGGTAGGCCAGATCTTCTGGTATACGGTGACCAGCACCAACCCCATGTACGACAACATGGAGTTGAAGTCGATTGAAGACTGGACTCTGGAAAAGCAGTTCAAGTCCGTGCCGGGCGTGGTCGACGTTTCCAGCTTCGGCGGCATGACCCGCGAGTACCAGGTGCAGGTCGATCCGGACAAGCTGGTTTCCTACGGCCTGAGCATCGGGCAGGTGGAGCAGCAGATCGCCGCGAACAATACGAACGCAGGCGGCGAGTTTATCGAGCAAGGCCAGCAGCAGGTTAACGTTCGTGAAGTCGGCCTGGTGGGCAGCGTCGAGGATATCGAGAACATCGTCCTCAAGACGCAGTCCGGCACAGCGCTGCGCGTACGCGACATCGCGACCGTGGTGCAGGGACCGAAGATCCGCCTGGGCCAGATCGGTAAGGCGATCCATCGTGAAGATGGAAAGATCATCGACAACAACGACACGGTAGAAGGCATCGCTCTGCTGCAAAAGGGCGACGACTCCGACAAGGTGCTCGAGGGCATTCACGAGAAGGTCAAGGAGCTGAACGAGCGCATCCTGCCGAAGGGCGTGAAGGTGGTGCCGTTCCTCGACCGCAGCGACCTTCTGCACTACACGACGCACACGGTGCTGCATAACCTCACCGAAGGCATTGTCCTTGTCGTCGTGATCCTGTTCCTGTTCCTCGGCAACGTGCGTGGAGCGCTGATCGTCTCGATCACGATTCCGTTCGCGCTGCTGTTCGCATCCATCCTGCTCGACCTGCGGCACATCCCGGCGAATCTTCTTTCGCTCGGCGCGCTGGACTTCGGCATGGTGGTCGACGGCGCGGTGGTCATGGTCGAGAACATCGTGCGGCACCTCGGACGGCGCGATGAGAATCGTCCCGGCACGGTGCTGGAGCAGATCCGCGAGGCTGCGCACGAAGTGCAGCGTCCGGTGTTCTATGCGATCGGCATCATCATTACTGCGTACCTGCCGATCTTCACGCTGCAGGCGGTGGAAGGCAGGCTCTTCCGCCCCATGGCCTGGACGGTGGCCTTCGCGCTGCTGGGCGCACTGCTGTTCTCGATGGTCCTGGCCCCCGTGCTTTCGAGCATCCTGATGTCGAAGGGCGCGAAAGAGTGGCACAACCCGCTGATGACGTGGCTGACCAAGCATTACAGGCGCAGCGCGACATGGGCGGTGGAGCATCGTTACGTGACGGTGGGCGTGGCAGTGTTTGCGCTCTGCGTCACCGGATTCCTGGGCTTCAGCGGCGTCATCGGTTCCGAGTTCCTGCCACACCTTGATGAAGGTGCGATCTGGGTTCGCGGAACTCTGGCTCCGAGCACCGGGCCGACCGAAGGCGAGGCTGTAGTGGATAAGGCTCGCGTGGTTCTGGCTGCATTCCCTGAGGTGACCCAGGTGGTGAGTCGTGTCGGTGCCGTCATCCGGACGTCCGACCTGAG
>NZ_JASGFD010000056.1:0-31592 GCF_047605705.1 Silvibacterium sp.
TTGCGAGCTCCGATGATCTGGTGAGGTGGCAGCCGCAGCGAGAGGTGAAGGTCATGGGCGGCTTTCCCGGTGTGCGGAACACGTGGGCTCCGGAAACCTACTGGGATACGAAGAAAAAGCAATGGCTGATTGTCTGGGCAAGCTCCCTGCAGGCGGAGGACGGCAGGCAGGCGGAAGGGCTGCGTTTATGGTCGGCCTGGACGCATGATTGGCAGAGCTTCAGTCAACCGGAAAAGTTCTTCGACCGCGGGTATCCGGTGATCGATGCCACTATCGTGCATCGCGAGCTGCACGGAAAGAAGGATCTGGTGATGGTGTTCAAAGATCAGACTCCCGATCCTCTTCGGTACAACGAGCGTTGGGTTGCCGGTCTGACTGTGGCGGGCCCATGGGGAGACGCCTCAGCGCCGATCAACGAGAGTTGGTCGGAAGGCGCGAGTGTCATCCATGTTCGCGACCAGTGGATCGTCTTCTACGATCACTACCGGCCACCCCGGGCACGATTCGAAGCCGTGGAGACTTCGGACTGGATTCACTGGCAGAGTGCGGACGACAAGATCGCCTTGCCGGATGGCGCAAAGCATGGCAGTTTTTTTCAGGTAACAAAAGCGGAAGCGCAGCAACTGCTCAGCCGGCATGATCCGCCGGCCGGGCAGCCTTGACCTGCTAGTTCTCGAAGAGCCAGTCCAGGTTCGGCGGCTGCTTGCTGTTGGGGTCAAAGGCGATGTGCGGCGTAACGTGCGTCTCCTCTGGAATGAATCCGAGTACGACGTAGGCCCCTTTGCCCAGATCGAGATCATTCTCGCCAGCGGCCAGCGGTTTTGTCCACACGTTGATGGGCAATCCCTTCTGCGGGGTGACGGCGTCGGTCAGCAGGATATTCCATTGCTCGGTATCGGGTGAGACGTTCGTGGCCTTGCGTGAATTCGATTTGAAAAAGCCGACGAGAATTTGCGCAGGGCGATCGAGCGTGAAGCGGATTGGGGTGTCCTGGTGAGCGGAGATGCGAATCCCCTTGAGGCCGTTGAGCTCCGGAGAAATCCACGTGATCACTTCCTGCTGATCGGTAGAGAGGTTCGCTCCTTTGTTCACTGTGAACACTTCACCGCCGCCACCATCAAGCGTGAATCCTATCTGAGGCAGCGGAGCGAGATCGGAACCGGGCTGAGGCGCTGAGCCTGACGTCAGTGCCTTGAGGCGGAGATCGTAAATGGCCAGTTCTTTTTGATAGACGGGCAGAAGGTTGCGCCAGTGGTTTGTCTCCGGTCCTCCACGTACGGGGATCTGCCGTTGCGAGGTCTCCATGCCAGCCGCATCGCGATAGGTCGTTTCGGTAAGCCGGGTGAGCTCGGCGAAGTCTTCGACGCTTTCGGCCAGCAATGGCCGCGCAGCGTTCAGGTGCGCCAGGTCATGATCATAGCCGTAGCGCATTACGAGTGCCGCTGCCTGCACCTTCGCGTGGTAGAAGGCCATCAGCGCAGCAAGTGCCCGCAGATCGTTTACGACGCGGTTATATTCAGGCCGCGCCGACTCTGCGATGCCGGGAGATGCAGCCTCTGCCTCCTGCACCGCAGTTCTTGTCTTTTCGGCAGCATCCGCGGCGACACTGAGAGGATTTTCGCCGTGATGCTTGCCTCCGTGAATTTCAGTGCTGACCCATTCGTCCAGCTCCTCGCCATCTGGCGCATCCGCGGTCCAGAGTGTTGTCGCGGGGTTGAAGCGCGCCGCGTCGATCAACTGCGGCATCGTCATGCCCAGCGACAGCACCTCTCGATTGCCCTCGGTAATGCCCAAGCGCCGAATGACCTCGGGAGCAGCCACGCCTGAGTCTTCATAGGCTGCGAGCAGACTTCGTCCTGCGTTGATCTGTTCGGCGCTGTAGTGATGAGGCTGATCTGCGAACGCATCAGCACTTTCGAGTCCAACGACTGTTTCGCTGTGTCCATTTGCGTCAATGCCTCCCGGAACGGCAAAGCGGCGCGTGAACTGCTCGGCCCAGTACTGCTTTTCCAGGGCAGGATCGCGCTCGGGGTTCCAGGCATAGCGCGCCCACCCGGCAAACCAGATCCAGTCCCGGTCAGTTTGTAGCAGCAACGGTTCCGTTTTATCGGCGGAAACGGGCCAATCCCAGTAGCGGAGCGGGTAAACATGTACTCCACCGATGCCAAGCCTCACAAAGTTGATCGCGGTTTCGCGAATGAAGTCGGGGTTGCCCCATCGGAACGGTTCGAGGTTCGACATCAGGTGCATGTTCACAATGGTGTCGTTGGAGTTAGTCACCATCCTCTGGAACTGGCTTTTGACGCTGCCGCGAATATTTGTCCAGGTAAAGGATTCGCCGTTCCACTTCCACATGCTGTCGATATTGGAATAGAGCGGCTTCGCGTCTGTCAGAACCTTATCGATATCAGTAGCGTGCGCTCGCACCACGATGGGAGGCTGTGGCACGGGGTGGCCGACAGCCTTTTCCTCTTCGGCGAGTCCGTCGAGGACTCCGGGAATGATGGTTTGCGTAAGCCATTCGGGGCCATAGTGTGGTCCCATAGCTTCTCCAAGCGTCATGAAAATTCCGACGTTCGGGTATTCACGAATAAATTCGGAGATGCAATAGCGCGTGTACTCGCTGGCCAAAGGGCTGGGCGCAGAAAGGTGATATGGCAGATTGTGAGCCCGCGCAAAGGCATGTGAAAGGTGGATGTTATAGAAGCCCTGCAAAATCCAGATGCCGCGTTTGTCTGCCTCATTCGTAAGCCAGCGGAACATGGCGATGCTCTGCTCCAGCTGTGCGCTGGAAAGCTCCTGGGCCTCGGGATATTTGGGCAGCTTGAGAAGCGATGTGAAGGGATGACCGTTCCAAAGAAACAGTGCATTGGTGCGTTGCTCGACGAGCTGGTCAAGATAACGGGTCCACGCAACCCTGTCATAGAACCAGGGAAAGTTCTGCGGCGTGTAGGGATAATCGTATTCCGCACCTTCGTAGGTGATTTCCGGTTTCTGGAGCCCGATGACCGCTCCGCGGATTTTGAGTTGAGGATGATCTTCAAAGTCGAGAGTGCGAGGTATCGCGTGGAGTGCGTGGATACGGGCAATGAGTTCCTCGGCTCCATACAGCACGCCTGAGGGATCGTATCCGGCAACAAGAATTGTGTTGTCAACACGCCTGAGCAGAAAGCCTTCCGTTGCACCGGGCCAGAGATCGGGAATTTTCTTGTCGTATCGCGCCAACAGAGGGTCGTGCCGGGTAGCGAGCAGGATGCTCTCATGACCGGGCAAGGCGGCAACCGCATCCCGCACGCGTTCAGCAGCGAACTGCTCGCGCGGCGTCGCTGTGGTGGAAATCTCCACTCGCGGTGCGGCCCATGTCGCTACGGAAGACGATGCGATCACAAAAAAGAGTAAGGCAGCGCGGCGTATCGACATCGTCAATCCTGCACCTCAGGCGTGGGAGCCTTGCCGGTGGGCTTGCCGGTAACGTCCGACACCTTGCGGAAGAGAATGGCCTGATATGGACGGCTGGGGAGCGAGATACGAGACTTTCCGGAGAAGGTTCCATCCAGTTTCGTCTGGGTCATCGCATATGGATCGATGAGTGTGGCCTCAAAATTTGCAGTATTGGGCAACGGAAATTCATAACGTGCAGGGCGGTGATCATCGAAATACCAGAGGTAGAGCTCATTTGGAGAGCCGGAGCTGAGGTAATAGGAGCCTTCAAATTCGTTGAGCCCCACGTGCGTATGCGCCGCGATCAAATCGTGCAGAAATCGAATGCGTGGAGCAGATTCGCCACGCAGACGGCCTGCGTCCGACCAGCTCGGTTCATGCGCGTGCGGACCGGTTTCTTCTGCGATAAATACCTCTCCGTGCGAGGCATAAACACCACGCACGGCGGCAAGCCAGAAACGCCGCGTCATCTCTTCGGCGGAAAGATTGCCCCAGCGGCGTTCGACATCGCCCTCATATTGAATCTCGTCGTAGATGATGGGCTTGTTCCACGCTGCGCGGCGTTCCGCTGACTTCTCAAAATCGTAGCTTTGCAAACTCGCATGCGTGCACCATGGCTTCGAGTGGTCGTAGATGACTGCAGAGTGATGGATGGAGCGAAGGTGGCTATAGGGATCTTCCGCCTGAACGATACGAAAGAAGCGATCCCAGTCCGCCGTGGTCCTGGCCTTGATCAGGTCATACTCATTCGCAATGGACCACCATACATTGCGATATGCGGCGAGGCGGGCGACGACGTATCGCAGATAGAAGTCATCAGCTTCCGGGGGCATCGTTTTGTATCCCCATGCATCGTAGGGGTGAAACAAAATGCAATCGGCCTCGATTCCAGCGGATTGCAGTTCCAGAATGCGCTTTTCGAGCAGGCGGAAATAGGCTGGGTTGAAGCGTGTGTAGTCATTCGTGCCGCCTCGCCCATCCACCTGAGCCCCGCTGGACGGGAAGGGAAGCATCTGCGGTCCCTGTCCCAGAGGTTTTGGTAGCACACAGGCTCGCGTTTTGTTGAACACACCTTTCATTGCGGTGAGGGATGTGGCAGCATCTTCATCTGAGGCAAAGAGCAATGCGTAGGTAGTTGTGCCGAACGGGAAGTATGCTGTGCCATCCGCATAGAGAAAATGAAAGCGGTGCGCTGTTGTAACCGGACCATGGTTTCCGGGTGATGGTGCGGTGCAGACGAACTGGGTGCGGTGGCCATTGAGTTGCTTTGCCGAACTGGTACTGATGCAGGTCCATACGCCCTGCATATCGGGCATAAAGCGAATGCGGTAGACGCCGTCTCCGTCGTAAAAGCCTTTGATCTCGATGGAGCGATGCTCGTGGGTGAAGGTGGCAGCGAGCGTGACCTCCTGGAATGGATTGCCGGTGGCCGGACCTTCGAGCGCGATTTCGAAGATGCCCCATTGCTCCACTGCTTGAGAGGCCAGCGATGAGGCTCGCTCTTTGGCCACTGCCATTGCGGATGGCTGCAAAGTAGAGGCCAGCGTGGCCGCGCTGAATTTGAGCATCTCTCGTCGATCCATCTGTCATCGATTCCTTCGGCCGCGGGGCCTTCGATCTGCCGTGCGCCTCAGGCACACATCGCTTCGAGTTCTAACGAAGCATGAAGAATAAAGTCAACGTATTTTGAAAATTAATCGATATAAGCGAAAATAGTTTGGGTACCCTACAATAGCGCACAGCATCTACCCAGCATGAAGGCCAGTTCATGAGTTGCACGCCTTCACCGAGAGAGTCGACTATGAAGAAAGTGCAAAGCAAACCGGTGCCGGCAACGAAAACAGCAACCCGCAGGCGCGTTCCCAAGTGGGCGATGGCCAGCACGGAAACACCATCGGATGAGGATGCCTATTATCTGCGATCCATTGGCCGCGCACTGGACGTACTGAATTGCTTCGACGGCCAGGTACCGCTTTCGCTGAAGGAAATCAGTGCGCGGGCGGGGTTGCCGGAGTCGTCCCTGTTCCGCGTACTCCGCACGCTTGAAAAGCACGAATACCTGCAGCAGTTCCGCGATGGCACATACCAGTTGTCGCCAAGGTTGATTTTTGGATGGCTGGTGCGTGCGGCTGACCGGGTCCGGGAAATTGCCCGGCCTGAGTTGGAGCGCTTAGTCAACGCGTTCAATGAAACTGCAAGCCTGGCTTATCTGTTCGACGACCGTATCCATGTGCTGGATTGTTTGGAGACCTTCCACGAGATCCGCATGACGAACAAGGTAGGACGCGTGCTGCCTCCACATTGCTCCGCACTGGGCAAGGCGATTACTGCATTCCAGGACCGTCCCCTGGCTGACCGCCTGCTTGAGGTCTATGGACTGACCGCACGTACCGAGCACACCATTACCGACCGTCAGCATTTATTTGCTGAGCTCGCTCAGGTGCGCAAGAGCGGCGTGGCCTGCGACCGTGAAGAGTCCATTCGCGGAGGTATTTGCTTCGCCGCTGCTGTGAGCGCGGCAAACAAGCCAGTTGTGACAGCCGTCAGCCTGTCGACACCCGCGATTCGCATGGATAACAAGCGCGAGCTGGAGATCCAGGCGGCTTTGCTGGAAGCTGCACGGAACATTGCCAAAAAACTGTAGGCTCTGCGGGGCGCCATGCCCCGCAGCATGATTTTCCCGCGAACGGATAGAGGCTGCGCACTATCTGCTCTTTTCTTGTCGCCTCTTATCTCTTAAGCAATCCTTCGCCTACCACTGATGCACGTGCGCGGGCTGTGTGCCCGCCGTGAATCCGCGCGAATTCTTCGCTCTTATTATTTGCGTGAATGTCGCTTGACATCTCCTCATTGCGTAAACTATTTTCACGAGCTGTCGTTAACTTTTACTTTTTGAGTAAAACGGAGTACAGCTCATGAAGTGGCGTTTGGTTCTTCTTTGGGCCAGTCTTATACCCTTGAGCCTCGGCATCCTACTGGCGCAAGAGGTTCATTCCACCCTCACAGGACACGTGACAGATAGCACGGGTGCGCGTGTTCCGGGCGCTGCCATCACCGTGCGAAACACGGATACCGGGGTGACGGTCAATGTCCGCTCCAATGAAGCCGGAGACTACACGGTGCCGTTTCTGCAGCAGGGCACCTACGAGGTGACTGCGGATGCGCCTGGCTTCAAGAGCTACCGGCACATAGGGTTGGTTCTGACAACGGAACAAACACTCACTGAAAACATTGCTCTAATGGTCGGCAATGTAAGCGAGACGGTGACGGTCTCCGGAGCCAGCGCCTTGATCGATACGGCCACGGCGGAAACGGGACAGACACTGACGGCAAAGGAAGTGGAAGATCTGCCGAGCAATGGGCGCTCTCCTCTTGGTTTTACGCGCGATGAGTACGGCGTGGTCTCAAAAGGAAAGCACTCGCAGGCGCAAACCCGTCCTTTTGACAACAGCGCGGCGGATGACTTTTCGATTGGTGGCGGTAACTCCGCATCCAACGAGTTACTGCTGAACGGCGTTCCGAATATGCAGGATTCCAGTCGCACTTCCGGATTCAGCCCTCAACTCGATTCTGTCGACGCGGTCCACGTGGATGTTTTCACCTCGGACGCCTCATTCGGCGACACTTCTGGGGGCGTGGTGAATATCACCACAAAGCCTGGCACCAATCAGTTTCACGGCACTGGATCGGAGTATTACTCAGGTTCGCGTCCGCTGACTGCGGAGCCGTATTTCACAAGTCCGGGTGTGGCAGTGCCATCCACCCATTTCAACCAGTTCGGCGGCGCAATCGGTGGCCCGATCTATATTCCGCACGTTGTCGACTGGCATAACAAGGTCTTCTTCGAGTACGCCTTCGAGGGATACATCGGTACCTTGCCTGCTACCACGATCGGGAGCGTTCCGACCGCGGCAGAGCGCCAAGGCGATTTTTCTTCACTGCTTTCCGTTTCACCGAATTACCAGCTCTACAATCCTTACTCTTCCGTAGCAACAACGGTGAATGGTGCGACGAGCTTCACCCGATCTCCGATCCCCGATAACATCTTTGCGAATGCCGGACTGACAATCGATCCGGTTGCGGCCAACTATCTCGCATTGTTTCCTTTGCCAAACTATACCGGGTCGGCTACGAAGCCGGATGGGACCAATAACTACTTCGCTGACGATCCAACGCAGAACAACTACAAGTCGAATGCCGCTCGCATCGATGTTGCCATCAGCCAGTCGAACAAGATCTACGGTGAACTCCATCGCAGCACCTCGTATACAGAAGAGTCCAATGTGTTCAATAGCTTTGCAACGGGAACGGATGCAGAGGTGCTGCTATGGGGAGGCTCGATCGACGATACCCATACCTTCAACAGCACGACATTTCTCGAGACTCGTCTGGGCTTCAGCCGGAGCGTCAACTCTTCGAATCCAAACAGTGCCGGTTATGACCCTTCGAGCATCGGATTTCCTTCTTACATCAGCACAGATTCGACTGACCACGCACTGCCGCGGCTGACCTTTTCAGATAACGGTTACTCGGGCATTCCCAGTATCAGCAGCGAGCCAGGAAGCTATGCGGCGTATGACTCGATCCAGTTCTTTGCCAGTTTCGATAAGACAATCGGTCATCATACGATCAAGATCGGTCCGGATATCCGTTCCAACAAGGACTCCGTGCTGACGCCCGGCAATGCGAACGGTACCTATACCTTTAGCACCGGTTCGACCGACTTTGTAACCAGCGGATCCGCAGGCACGATTCAACCTTTCGGCAGCAGCTTTGCGCTTCTTGCCCTCGGCTTACCATCCAGCGGATCCTTCGACCTCAATACCAGGTTCCAGTACAACAACTGGTATAACGCTATTTTTGTGCAGGATGACTGGAAGATTCTTCCAAACCTGACCGCAAGCCTGGGGATGCGGTTAGAGCATGAAACCCCGGTCGATGAGAGCCAGAACCGCATGACCGCGGGATGGGATCCGAGTATTCAGAATGTGGCTTCCGCAGACGCAGCGACGGCATATGCAGCCGCGCCTTCTCTGCTACCGGTTTCGGAGTTTACCCCGACAGGTGGCGTCATTTATGCGAGTGCGGACAACCGGCACGCATATCACACGGCTCCTCTGTATTTTGGGCCTCGAGTCGGACTGGCGTATTCGCCGGACTTTACCCATGGCACAACGGCAATCCGTCTTGGATGGGGCATTTTTGAAAGCCCGTTCAATAACTACTACCAAAGCCAGGCCTACGGGTACTCACAGACCACGGACATGATCGTCTCCGATAACGACAATCAGACGGTGCTTACCACGTTGTCCAATCCATTTCCTACCGGTTCAAACCCGATTGTTCAGCCTACGGGCTCGGCTCTGGGTATCAATACGAATCTTGGCAGCTCCATTGTGTTTTATGGAGATGTCAAAGTGCCGTATGCCATGCGAAGCAGCATCGATATCCAGCAGCAGTTTAAGAAGAACTGGATGCTCGACATCGGTTATGTGAACACGCACCAGGTGCACCAGGCTTTCTCGAACGCGATCAACGGTGGTGGCGGAAGCGTACCGGTAGCGTATCTTAGCCGCTCCCGCTATTACGATGCTGCTCTTACGGCTACCTACAATGCCACCGTCGCCAACCCCTACAAAGGCAAATTTATCGGACCCGGCGCTACAACCACGATTGGCACAGCGTCGACACTTACGCAGTCAGAATTGTTGTGGCCCTATTCGGAGTACAGCAGCGTGACGCAACAATTGGTCCCCTATGCCAGCTCCAATTACAACGCACTGATCGCGCACCTGCACAAGCGCATGGAAAACGGGCTCGACCTGGATGTGAATTACACCTATTCCCGCAATCTTGGCGCGCAATCCCAGCTCAATGATGGAGGGGCGTTATGGTATGGCGAAACCAGCTCCGACTTTCCTCACAGTTTGCATGTGACCGCAATTTACCAGTTGCCCTTTGGACGCGGGCGCGCCTTCATGAGCGACTCGCCTGCGCTCGTTGACGAAATATTTGGCGGATGGGAGCTCAGCACTGTATGGAGCTTCGATTCGGGCACGCCCTATAGCTGGGGCAATGTCATCTACAACGGCAACTGGCACGATATTGATAACCACCCGCATAACGCAAAAGGCGCTGCTTTCAATACCTCTGTCTTCGACACGCGCACCTGTGAGAACGGCACCACGTCCTGCAACAACACGGTCGGTTCGGCTTCGTACAACCCGGATATTCAGCCGAATGCCTATAACTACAGGACGTTTCCGCTTTATGCATGGCGCGCTGATGTGACCGATGACTGGGATTTCTCCATCCTGAAGAACTTCCGTATTCATGATCAGTGGGAAATACAGCCGCGTATCGATGCCTTCAACGCATTCAATCGCGTGCAGTTCAGCGCACCGAATCTGAGCCCGACATCTGCCGCTTTTGGAACGATTACGGGCCAGCAGAATACGAACAGGCAATTACAAGGCGGGATCCATATCCTATTTTAGATTGGCAGACAGAATAGAAAAGCCCGCCGGCATGGCGGGCTTTTCTGTTGCGATACATGTCACGACGGAAATTTCAGCTTATAGGTGTGACCGGCCTGAACGTAGATTACGGGGAGCGATCCAGGCGCAACGTTCACTGCATGTTCGTTCACCGAAACCTCTGACTGTCCCGGCGGGAGTTGCAAGCGATAGGTCTGATCACGAGATGCGCGCAGCGTTGCGGAACTGACCCTGCCGCCCGACCAGTTCATGTCGATCTCAAGGCCACCCCGCGCCCTTAATCCACGGAAGCTGCCTGTGTGCCAAGCCGAGGGGAGAGCGGGAAGCAGGCGAAGAAGAATATCTTTTTCCTGGTAGTTACCGTTTGCATCCAGTGGGGTGTGACCATGGGATTGCAAGAGCATCTCGATCATTCCGCATGGCGCTCCCAGATTGCCGTCAATCTGGAAGGGTGAGTTTTCCTTCAGTCCGCATACATCGAAAAAGTTTGGGCGAACGGACTGGCAGAAAAGCTCGCGGATATTGTCGTAGCAGGCTTCTCCATCGCCAAGCCGCGCCATGCAGTTGATGATCCAGGAGCGTGACCATCCGGTGGAACCACCCCCGGCTGCGAGCCTTCGATCGAGAACCAGCCGTGCCGCACGTGCAAGCTGCGGAGTATCCGCTGGCGTGATCTGATCTTCTGGAAAGAGCCCAAAAAGATGGGAGATGTGCCGATGGCCCGGTTCATGATCCTTATAATCCTGCTGCCATTCCTGCAGTCGTCCATCTGCCGCAATCTGATATGGAGGGAGCTGGCCCAGAGCCTCTCGTACACGACGCAGAACATCAGTGTCCGCAAGGGGATAGCTGGTATGGGCTAAGCGAGCGGCAGCCGCGAGCAGCCGGGAAAAGACAGCACGCGTTATTGCAATATCCATGGTCGGCGCCATGCACAGGTTGTAGCTTTTCCCATCAGGGAGCTGATAGGCGTTCTCTGGCGAGCAACTCGGGCCTGTGACGAGATGTCCCGTCGCGGGATCGCGCACCATGTAGTCGAGCAGGAAGATGGCATTCTCACGCAAGGCCGGATAGGCCTGCTCCGCAAGAAAGCGCATGTCTCCATGAAAGGCGAAATGCCGCCAGAGGTGCAGCGATAACCAGCTTGCACCCATGGGCCAGAGGCCTCCGCCAAGCCCGTCGATCGGGCAGGCGTCGCCCCAAATATCGGTATTGTGGTGCACAACAGATCCACGGGCACGATACATCTCGTTTGCCGTGCGCGTGCCCTGGGGCTTCGTTGCTTGCAACAGATCGAAAAGTGGAAACTGCAGTTCTGCGAGGTTTGCCGTATCGGCAAACCAATAGTTCATCTCCGTATTGATGTTGATGGTGTACTTGGATCCCCACGGAGGATCGATGCTCTCGTTCCAAATGCCCTGCAGGTTCGACGCGAGGGTTCCTGGCCGTGAGCTGGAAATAAGCATGTAACGGCCGTACTGAAAGTAGATTGGCAGGAGGTGGATATCTTCTTCACCCTGCTTCATGGCCTTCACCCGCCGATCGGTCGGCAATGCTGCGTTCGGGTCTGGGCCAAAGTCGATGGAAGCGCGCCGAAAGTATCGGCGAAAGTCGGCGAGATGACGGCTGCGCAGGTCGGCATAGCTACGGCGCGCGGCGGAGGAGAGATTTCTGTCAACGGCAGAGCGCATAGCCGCCTCATCGCCTACGAGGACATCAGCATCTGTGCCCGCGATCTTGCCTGTATGCGCGGGATAACGGTAGCTCGTAGCACAGTCGAGCAGAAGAGTGACTTCATCACCCCGTGTAATTGCGAGCGTGTTGCCTGGAGCGGTTGCGACATTGCCGCCTTTGCAAAGAACGCGCAGCTCAGCATAAAAGCGCACGCCAGTCTGATGTTCCTTTATCGGCGATCCGGGGTTGTCGTGAAAGGGAAGCGCCTGTCCGGTCATGACAAGACGATGCGCGGATGGTGACTCCACAGAGAAGCTATTGGGGCGGTCGAGTGTGATGCGGAATGAGAGGCTGGAGGACCGGCTTGCGGTGAGACGTACGACAATGACCTGATCCGGCGCGGACACAAAGACATCTCGACGGTAGGCAACTTCCTGGAACGTGAAACGCGTGGAAACGATCGCTGTATCGAGATCGAGTTGCAATCGATAATCTTTCAACTCCGATGCGTCGCCAATGCCTATCGGTGAGAAGTCGAGATGGAGATCGCCCAAGGTCTGGTAGCAAGGCATACGGCGCGGCAGTGCGAGAACATCAGCGAGGGCAAGCTGTTCAGCATCGGCAATCTTTCCCTGAAAGAGCAACTCGCGGATCTTTGGAATGGCTGCTGCTGCGGCGGGATTCGTGCGGTTGCGGCCAGGTTCGCCGTCCCAGATAGACTCCTCATTGAGTTGAATGCGCTCGACGGATGGTTGACCGAAGACAACGGCGCCGAGCCGTCCATTGCCGACGGGCAGGGCGTCTGGCCACTTCGATGCTGGCTGCTCGAAGTGCAGTGTAAAAGGACTGGGTTGTTCGTCGTTCGCGAGGGGTAGCGCAGTGAGCCGGCGGTTGCCTGCAGCGGCAGCGAGTGCCGTGGCTCCACTCAAGAAACGACGTCGAGAGATGCGAGGAGTGAGATGTTTCATGCTCTCCGGAGTGTGAGACCGCTCAGAGTGAAAATGTTCGCTGTATACGGAGATGCTGTTATTACCGATTCGTGCGTCTCGCGCGGTTCGGAAATCTGGATTCCTTCCTTTGCATCGAGGGACGGAGCGTGCAGGATCGATGTTTTCGCGGCCGTAACGCCAGCAGGAAGGATGAAACGAAGCTCTTCTGGTGAGCGATTGATGACAGCCAATTCGACTTTGCCGTGATGCGAAAAAGCGGAAGCATCCACGTGGCCGGAAACTCCGGAAAGACTTACTGGGACGATGGAGGCGCCTGCGAACCGCTGCATGAAGCGAATACCAAAGTACTCGGGACGGCGTGTGAACCCCTGCGACGGGGCGCCGGTGATGGGAGAATAAATTCCGTCTCCTCCTCCATGGAAATTCACTCCTGCCCAGCCACGACGCATACAGCGCAGGAGATATCCTGCTGACCATAACGCCGAAGCGAATACGTCAGAGACACCGGCCTGGCCACCGTTCCAGCAGGAATTGCCCTCGGACATGCGATAAGGAAGATGCGCTGCATCGCACGCCTCCGTGATCACCAGGAGTCCGCTCGCTGGAAGTGTGCTTGTCGCTGGGTCGTCGCTAAGGAGATTGCTGAGCGTAGCGTGTGCGTTGCCTGCTGGTCCCATGGCGTAGTCGTGGCTGGTAAGCAAAATTACGTTGGAATAACGTGGCGTTTGCTGCGCGAACATGGTCAGGTAGGCAAGCTTGTTCGAGATGTCCGGGCCTGCAAAGTGCGCGTCCGGCACATGATGCACAATGGCATCGTGAAAACGACTCCATTCCGTTAGATAATCCGAGACTCCATAGCTCGCAGGACGGTAGCGATTGCGAAAGCTGTCGGGTTCATTGCCAATCTGGAAGGCAAGCAGCCGAGGCCCCAGGATCTGCTGGACCGCAGCGGCCTCAAGGACAGCATTTGCGATCGAGCCCTGGCCCAGGTTGAGCCCGTAAAGACAGTTCCAGCCGGTGGCATCCAGAAAGCCGCGCAGGTGATGCAAAGCGAACGTGGTCGTGATAGTTCCCGATTTCAGGGTCTTTGACGTATCGGGCCCAAATGCTTCAAAAGGTGGAGGCGATTGCCCGCGCGTATCCGCTGAAAAGGTTGTGTATTCGCTCGATCCGCCACCGAGACGAAGGTTGCCATGGGCTGAGAGTTCGCGGAAGAGGGCAATCAGTGCGTGATTCTCGCGGGAGAAAAAAACAGGGTTCGCAAGCTGTGCACTTTCATAAGAAAGACCGATGAAGTCGGACGGAACTGCGTGTGGCAAGGCTTCTGGCGAAAAGGCGATGGAGCATTGAGCAGGCTGCGTTAGGGCGTAGCGCAGAGCGACCGTGGAAGCAGCGAGAGAAACGAGAAAACGACGGCGATCCATGTCAGAAAAGAACCTGGGATAAATGAAAATCGCGTGCTTGAAGCACAGATTTTCAATTCCATGGTTTATCACTTTGTGGGGGAAGAGTGAAGATTAATTTTCATAAGTGGTAAATAAGAATCATAATTGCTGATCTTGTTTTTATGATGTTAGGCTGAGGCGGCAGTGTGAGGAAAAGATGAAAGCTGTATCCCTGATGGCGCCCGGAGAGGCGAAGGTAATCGAAGTACCGCAGCCGAAGATCGCAACCGGAGAGTTGCTGCTGCGTGTGGAGCAGGTCGGGCTGTGCGGCACCGATTTGAACAGTTTTCGCGGAAGAAACCCTTTGATTGCTTATCCCCGCGTGATCGGGCATGAAATTGCCGCGACAGTGGTACAGGGCTCGGCAGCAATTCCCGAGGGAACACGCGTGGCCGTATCGCCTTATACCAGTTGCGGACAATGTGCTGCCTGCCGCAACCAGCGTGAGAACGCATGCAGATATAACCAGACCCTGGGTGTGCAACGCGATGGCGCGTTGACAGAGTGGATTGCTGTTCCGGAAGCCAAGGTTTACCCGTCCAGCCTCTCGCTGAGAGAGCTGTGTATTGTCGAGCCGCTGACTGTAGGCATGCATGCGGTTGTGAGAGGCCGCATCACGAGCATCGATACTGTGGCAGTCTTTGGTTGCGGAGGCGTTGGCTTAGGCGCGGTAGCCGGCGCTGCTTTTCGAGGTGCGCGGACCATTGCAATCGACATGGACGACACCAAACTGGAGACTGCACGCGCGGCGGGAGCAGCGGAGGTGATCCATTCCAGCCGAGAAGACTTTCGCGCGCGACTGCGGCAGTTGACTGATGGGCATGGCCCTGACGTCGTCATCGAAGCAATCGGATTGCAGGAAACTTTTCGCGCAGCGGTTGAAGAAGTCGCATTTACGGGACGCGTCGTATATATCGGCTATGCCAAGGAACCCGTTGCCTACGAGACAAAACTCTTTGTGCAGAAGGAGCTGGACATCATCGGCTCACGCAACGCACTTCCTGCTGACTTTATCGAAGTGATCTCAATGCTCGAAGCCGGCCGTTTTCCTGTGGAGCGTGCTGTGTCTGCGGTGGTGCCTGTGCAGGAAGCACCTGCCATTTTGGCGAAGTGGTCGGAGACGCCCTCAGCGTTTACGAAGATTATGGTGCAAGTGAGTTAGAAGCGCGTTTCAGCTGCATCTAGCCGTGTCAGGGTTTCGTGTGAGGTCCCACCCATGACCAACTGCCTGTCATGGGTGGGACCTCTGGTTGAGCTAGCGAAGGTTGGTGAAGCCGCCGTCGATGAGCCAATCGACGCCGGTGATGAAGCTTGCCGTGTCGGAGCAAAGGTAGAGGGCGAGGTCGCCGATTTCTGCCGGGGTGCCCATGCGTCCAATGGGCTGCGCGGCGGCGAGCGTCGCCATCATCTCTGTCTCGCGGCCGGGGTAGTTCTTCGCGAGGAAGCCGTCGACGAAGGGCGTATGCACGCGTGCGGGCGAGATGCAGTTGCAGCGGATGTTGTAGGGCAGGCAGTCCTTTGCGACGGAGAGCGTCATGGCGAGCACGGCGCCCTTGGTCATGCCGTAGGCGAAACGCTTGTCCAGGCCGGTGGTGGCGGCGATGGAGGCGAGGTTGAGGATGACGCCGGACTTCGCCGCCGACATGCGCTTGATCGCTTCCTGCATGACGAGGAAGGTGCCGCGCACATTCACCTTGTAGAGGCGATCGAAGTCGTCCGCCGAGGTGGTTTCGATGGAGCCGACGTGGGCGATACCTGCGCTGTTCACCAGCACGTCGAGCTTATTTTCGGGCAGCGCGGCGAAGGCTTTAGCCACACTGGTTTCGTCGCTGACGTCTGCGGACAGCGCATGACAGGTGCTGCCGGTCGCGGTTGCGATCTCGGCAGCGGTTTTCTGCGCGGCCTCCGCGTTCAGGTCGAGGACGAAGACTTCCGCGCCGGCTTCGGCGAACTTTGTCGCGATGGCGCGGCCGATGCCGCTGGCTGCGCCGGTGACCAGCGCGCGCTTTCCCTTGAGAGTGATCTCTGCCATGAATCCTCCGATGATGCAAAGGGGCCGCATGGAGCGGCCCCGGTTATGCGATGGTTATGCCTTTGCTTCGGCTTTGAGTTCTTCTACCCAGGCTGCGCCGGTAGGGAAGGTGAACTCGGCGAGCGACTCAGGCTTGATCTCGATGCTGTAGCCCGCGGCTTCGGGCAGCATGTAGCGTCCGCGCTCGATGCGTACCGGCGTGAGGAAATGCTCATGGAGATGGTCCACGTACTCAACCACGCGGTCTTCGAGCGAGGCCGAGGCCCAGATGTAATCGAAGGCCGAGAGATGCTGCACATATTCACAAAGTCCCACGCCGCCCGCATGCGGGCAGACCGGCACACCGAACTTCGCCGCCAGGAGAATGATGGCAAGGTTCTCGTTGACGCCGGCGACGCGGCAGCTGTCGATCTGGCAGACGTCGATGGAACCGGCCTGCAGCAGCTGTTTGAACATCACCTTGCTGTGGCAGTGCTCGCCGGTGGCGATGCGGACGCCGCTCTCCTTGCGGATGCGGGCATGGCCGAGGATGTCGTCCGGGCTGGTGGGTTCTTCCATCCACCACGGATCGAGTTCCTTGAGCGCGGTGGTGCGCTCGATGGCTTCAAGCACGCCCCACTTCTGGTTGGCGTCGACCATGAGCTTGTTGTCCCAGCCGATCTCGGAGCGGACGAGCTTGCCGCGGCGGAGATCGTCGGTTGCATCGCCGCCGACCTTCAGCTTGAAGTGTGTCCAGCCATCACGCAGGCCTTCCTGGCAGAGGCGCTTGATCTTCTCATCGCTGAAGCCGAACCAGCCCGCGGAGGTGGTGTAGGCCTGCAGCCCGTTGGCGCGCAGCTGGGCGACGCGTTCGGCCCTGGTGGCCTCGTTGCTCTTCAGGATTGCGAGAGCCTCGGCGGGCGAAAGCGCATCGTCGATGTAACGGAAATCGATGAGCGAGACGATCTGCTCCGGGGTCATGTCGGTGAGCAGCAGCCACACGGGCTTGCCTTCGACCTTGGCCCAGAGATCCCACACGGCGTTGACGAGCGCGGCCGCGGCGAGATGGACGACGCCCTTTTCCGGGCCGAGCCAACGGAACTGGGTGTCGCCGATGAGATCACGGCAGAAGCTTGCCATGTCCAGTTGTATGGACTCGAGCGTGCGTCCGACGACGAAGCGCGAGAGGTACTCGATGGCCTGCACGCAGAGGTCGGTGCCGCGGCCGAGGGTGAAGGTAAGGCCGTGGCCCTCGTGGGTGCTGTCCGTTTCGAGGATGCAGTAGGCTGCCGAGTAGTCGGGGTCCTTGTTCACCGCGTCCGAGCCGATGTGGAAGCGCGAGGTGGGGAAGCGGAGATCGACGGTGCGGATGCCGGTGATGCGAATCGTGCTTGCCATTAAGCCTGCTTCTCCGCGCGAGTCTTGTTGCGCAGCTCGCCGACGCCTTCGATACGGATGACCATCTCTTCGTTGTCGCGGAGCCAGCGCTGTGGCGTGCGGCCGAGGCCTACGCCTTCGGGCGTGCCGGTGCTGATGATGTCTCCGGCTTCGAGCGGGGTGAGCGAGGAGATGTACTCGATGAGCTGCGGGATCTTGAAGATGAGGTGCTTTGTGTTCGAGCTCTGCAGGGTTTCGCCGTCCACGGTGAGGCTGATGTCGAGCGCGTGCGGATCGGCGATTTCGTCCTTGGTCACGATGGCGGGGCCAAGCGGCGTGAAGGTGGGGAAGCTCTTGCCGAGGGTCCACTGGGTGGTGGCCAGCTGGATGTCGCGGGCGCTGATGTCGTTGACGATGGTGTAGCCGAAGACGTACTCCTGCCAGTCGGCGGCCTTGACGCGATAGCCGGGCTTGGCGATGACGACGGCCAGCTCGGCTTCGTAGTCGGGCTGTGTGCTGTTGTAGGGCAGGATCACGTCAGTGTCCGGGCCGGTGACCGAGGAGGCGAGCTTCATGAACACGGTCGGGACGGCCTGCACCTTCATCTGCGATTCATCCGCATGACTGGCGTAGTTGAGGCCGATGCAGAAGATGCGGGGCGGACGCGCGATGGGGGCGAGCACCTTCGCCTGCGCTTCGGGGGTGCCGTTGCCGCCGGCGATGGTGGTCTTTGCGGTGGCTTCGGCCTTTGCGGGCTCAGCGATGACGGCCTGCATGTTGGCAAAGCCGGCAAGCTCGTAGACCGAGCCTTCGGAGAGAACGCCTACGCGGCTTGCGCCTGCTGTGCCTTCATATGTAACAAACTTCATTGCAAATTCTCCTTAAGAGAGGGATGAAAGGACGGCTCGCAAATCTTGCCGTCATGAGGATCGAGAAATCTGTGAAAGATCGAGTCCGTATACGCGGGCTGCAGTGAGCCCGAGAATCTGTGCCTGCTCACCAGCGCTGAGCGCGGAGATCCAGCCTTCGATGGTTCGCCACCACTGGGCGTAGCTTGCGCCGACGGTGACGACAGGCCAATCCGTGCCGGCCATCAGGCGATCGGGGCTGAAAGCTTCGAGGACGACGTCAAAATACGGTTGCAGCTCTGCGGGTGTCCAGCGCAGCCAGTCGGTTTCCGTGACCATGCCGGAGAGCTTGCAGGCGACATGGGCCCGCTGCGCGAGCTCGCGGATGTTTGCGCCCCAGCTTTCGAGTGCCCCGGCGCGGATATCCGGCTTGGCGATGTGGTCGAGGACGAAGGACTGTTGCGGATGCTGGTCGACGAAGCGGATCGCCTCCGGCAGCTGGCGCGCATAGATGAGGATGTCGTAGGTCAGCCCGCTGCGGGTGAGCGCATCGATGCCGTGGTTGAAGTCCGGCGCATCGAGGAAGCCGTCCGGCTCGGCCTGGACGACGTGGCGAAGGCCGCACAGACGCTTGTCGGCGGCGAAGCGTTCGAGATGCGCAGGGAAGTTTTCGGCGGCGATTGGCAGCCAGCCGACTACGCCCACAATCGGTGAAGGCTGGCCGGGCGACGAAGGCTGCGCCAACCTGAGCAGCCATTCCGTTTCTTCGACGGTTTGACGGGCCTGCACGGCGACTGCGCCGGAGACATCTGCGCTTTGCATCTCGGCGGCCAGATCTTCGGGGAGGAAATCACGGCGCAGGAGCGCCATCTCGTCGCCGATCCAGGCATATTCGTCCGAGAAGCGCCACAGATGATGATGGGAGTCGATTTTCAGCATGCCGGCCGGCCTCAAAGATTTGTCATATACGAACGTATCATTTTGTATGTGGAACATGCTGCCTTGCGACGGAGAATCTTGCATGGCGGCGTTTCCGGGGAAGTTTCCTGCCTCATTTGGGGGTCGCGTTGACGCCGCCGGGCGAGCGTGGTTCGATCATTTTTGGTGAGTACACGCATGTTTCTGCCCGTCGACGCGATCCTGCCCGCGATTGCGTCATCGCTTGAACGACATTCGAACCTGATTGTGCAGGCGCATCCCGGCGCCGGTAAGACTACCCGAATTCCGGCTCATCTGCTCTCGCTGGTGAAGGGCGAGGTGCTGGTGCTGGAGCCGCGGCGCATCGCGGCGCGCATGGCGGCGCGGCAGGTGGCCCGTGAAATGGGCGAGCCTGTGGGCGGAACGGTCGGCTACCAGGTGCGCTTCGAGGAGAAGAGCGGACCGAAGACGCGGCTGCGCTTCCTGACGGAAGGCATCCTGACGCGAAGGCTGCTCTCGGACCCTCTGCTGCGCGCGGTGGATGTGGTGATCCTGGACGAATTCCACGAGCGGCATATCGAGGGAGATTTTGCGCTGGCGCTGCTGCGGCAGCTGCAGCAGAGACGGCCCGAGCTGAAGCTGGTGGTGATGTCGGCGACGCTCGAGACGGCCGGGTTGACGGAGTTTCTGGGTGGCGTGCCGCTGCTGCACTCCGAAGGACGGACCTTCCCGGTCACGGTCGAGCACCTGCCGTATTCCTCGCAGCCGCCGGAGGCGCAGGTGAGGAATGCGGTCGAGAAGCTGATGAACGAGGGGCACGACGGCAGCATTCTTGTCTTCCTGCCGGGCGTGGCGGAGATTCGACGCTCGATGCGGGAGTGCGATGCGGTGGTGCGGCGGCATGACCTGCTGGCGCTGCCCCTGTATGGCGGGCTGACGCCAGAAGAGCAGGACCTGGCGGTCGCGCCTTCTTTCCGGCGAAAGGTTATCTTCGCAACCAATGTGGCCGAGAGCTCGGTGACGGTGGCGGGCGTGACGGCGGTGATCGACAGCGGGCTGGCGCGCGTGGCGAGCCACTCGGTATGGACCGGGCTGCCGACGCTCGAGGTGGCGCGTGTGAGCAAGGCTTCCGCGACGCAGCGTGCGGGCCGCGCGGGCCGTACAGCGCCGGGGCGCGTGTTGCGGCTTTATCCGGAAGAAGATTTTCTGCGGCGCCCGGAGCATGACACCCCGGAGATTCTGCGCAGCGATCTTTCGCAGTTGTGCCTCGCGCTGCGGGCGGCTCCGCAGGAGTCCGTAGGTGGCCTTGCGTGGCTCGACGCGCCGCCTGAGGCTGCGCTGCTGCAGGCGGAGACGCTGCTGGATCGCCTGGGCGCGCAGGGGGATGCGGCGCGGCAGATGGCTCGGTATCCGCTGCCGCCAAGATTGGCGCGGCTGGTGATGGATGCGCTCGAGGCTGGCGTGGGTGAAGAGGGTTGCCTTGCCGCGGCGCTGCTGGCCTCCGATGTGCAAAGCCGAAAGACCGACCTGCTGGAGGCGATGGACGAGCTGCGTTTCAGTCCGTTGCTGCGGCAGCAGCTGGAGCAGATTCGCCGCGTGGCGAAGCCCGCGCCGCAGCAGAAGAAGCATGATGAAACGCTGCGCAGGGCCGTGTTGGCGGCGTTTCCGGATCGCGTCGCTCGTCGCCGCTCGGGCAGGCTGGTGCAGCTTTCGACGGGCGGCTCGGCGGAGCTAGCGGGTGACGACGCGGTGCACGAGTTCATGGTGGCAGTCGATGCGGAGGATCGCAGGGATAAGCCACTGCCGCGGATACAAATGGTCTCAGCGATCGAACCCGACTGGCTGCTCGATCTGTTTCCTGAGCGTGTGACCGAGCGCAATACCGTGGAGTGGCATGCGGACGGCGAGCGCGTGGAGGCGGTGAGCACGCTGCTGTACGACGACCTGGTGGTGGACGAGACGCGCGGCGCGAAAGTGGAGGAAGAGGCTGCATCCGCGCTGCTGGCAAAGAAGGCCGTGGAGGTTGGCCTTGTACGGTTTGTGGATGCGGAGGCGCTCGAGGCACTGCTGGCGCGAATCGAATTCGCTGGGCTTGAGCCGCCGGATGTGGAGGCTACGCTGCGCGAGTTGTGCATGGGGCTGAAAAGCTTCTCGCAGCTGCGCTCCGCGGCGAAGGACCTGTTGCCTCTGGTGGAGCAGCAGGCGGGAGCACAGAGGTTGCAGTCGCTTGCGCCGCTCAACATCCGATTGCAGGCGGGTAGACAGACGCGCGTGTATTACGAGCGTGGCAAAGCTCCGTGGATTGCTTCCCGCCTTCAGGATTTCTTCGGGATGAAGGAGACGCCGCGCATCGGGCCGGCGCAGATTCCTGTGGTGATTCACCTGCTCGCGCCGAATCAGCGGGCGGTGCAGACGACGACGGATCTGGCGGGCTTCTGGCAGCGGCTTTATCCGCAGGTGCGGCGCGAACTGATGCGGCGCTATCCGCGCCATGCATGGCCGGAGACGCCGCAATAGCAGGAGATGCCGCTTTCCTGCGCAGAGGTGTGATACAGGTCACGGCGGCGCGGTTATCGCGTTGATAGCGTGGAGTTGCCATGACAGCACTCCTTCTGCATCGCATCCATTTTGCTTTTACCATCACCTTCCACTACCTCTTCCCGCAGTTGACGATGGGTCTCGCCCTGCTGATCGTGGTGCTGAAGTCGGTGGCACTGGCGAAGCGGGACGAGCGCTATGACAAGGCGGCGCGCTTCTGGGCGCGCGTCTTCGCGGTGAACTTCCTGCTCGGCGTGGTCACCGGCATTCCGATGGAATTTCAGTTCGGTACGAACTGGTCAGAGTTCTCGCGCCGCACCGGCGGCATCATCGGGCAGCCGCTGGCGATGGAAGGCATCTTCACCTTCTTTCTCGAGTCGACCTTTCTCGGACTCTTTCTCTTCGGCGAGAAGCGGCTCTCGAAGCTGGCCCACCTGGGCTCAGCGTTCATGGTGTGCCTGGGCTCATGGATGTCCGGCTTCTTCATCATCGTGACCGACGCGTGGATGCAGCATCCGGTGGCGTATCAGCCAGGACCGAACGGCACTTTTGTGCTGACCAGCTTCTGGGGACTGCTGATGAATCCGTGGGCGTGGCTGCAGTATGCACACAACATGTGCGGCGCGGTGGTGACGGCCTGCTTCGTGATGATGGCGGTTGGTGCGTTCTATCTGCTCGGCCATCGCGATGAGACATATGGCCGCCTGTTTGTGAAGGTGGGCGTGATCGCGGGACTCATCGCGTGCATCGTGCAGATCTTTCCGACGGGCGATCTGCATGGGCGCTACGTAGCGAAGCATCAGCCGACGGCGATCGCCGGCATGGAGGGGCTTTTCCACACCGAGAAGGGCGCGCCGATTGTGCTGATGGGGCAGCCTGATGTGGAGCATCAACGCATTGACAACCCGCTGGCTGTGAATCGCGTGCTGAGCTTCCTGATCTATGGAACTACGAAGGCGGAGGTGAAGGGACTCGATGCGTATCCGCAGGATCAGTGGCCGACGGCGCTGCCGCTGCTCTATTACAGCTACCACATCATGGCGGGTCTGGGGACGTACTTCGCCGCGCTGATGGTAATTGCGGCCTTCCTGCTGTGGCGCGGCACGCTCTACCGGACGCGCTGGGTACTGTGGCCGATGCTGCTGAGTTTTCCTCTGCCATACATCGCGAACACCGCAGGCTGGATGACCGCCGAGCTGGGACGCCAGCCGTGGCTGGTGTATGGGCTGATGCGCGTGAGCGAGGGCTACTCGACGCATGTTTCGAGCGGCAACAGCCTGTTCACACTGCTGGGCTTCCTGGGCATGTACTCGCTGCTGTCGATCCTATGGGTGGTGATGGTCTACCGCTTCATCGATGAAGGCCCGGAGAAGCACGCTGCGCACGCGCGGCCGATTGCGGTGACGGCGTAGGGGAGAGAGGACGATATGGGAGCGATCTGGTTCTGGATTGTCGCGGTGATGATCGCGGCGTATGTGGTCTTCGATGGGTTCGACCTAGGCGTGGGTATCCTGTTTCCTCTGCTGGGCAAGACAGAAGGCGAGCGGTTGATGATGATGCGTTCGATCGGGCCGGTGTGGGACGGCAACGAAGTGTGGCTGCTGGCAGGCGGAGGCACGTTGTTTTTCGCTTTCCCGCTGCTCTATGCGTCGTCCTTCTCCGGCTTCTACCTGCCGCTGATGATCGTGCTGTGGCTGCTGATCGGGCGGGGCGCGGCGATCGAGCTGCGCCATCATGTGGACCATGGCCTATGGAGGAGCTTCTTCGACGGGCTCTTCTTTCTCTCGAGCGCGCTGCTGGCGATCTTCTTCGGCGCGGCGCTGGCGAATGTGATTCGCGGCGTGCCGCTGGGCGATGACAGCTACTTCTTCCTGCCGCTGTGGACGAACTGGCGGGTAGGGCCGCATCCCGGCATTCTCGACTGGTACACGGTGATCGGCGGCGTGGTCGCGCTGGTGGCGCTGGCCGTGCACGGAGCGCTCTACCTGGTGACGAAGACGACAGGCGAACTCGAGGAGCGGGCACGCCGCATCGCCGAGACGGGCTGGCTGTTGCTGTGCGCCATCACGCTGGTGAGCCTAGTAGCCACGATCGCGGTGCGTCCGGACAGCCTGACGAACTACCGCCATCACCCGGCGCTGTTCGTGATCCCGGTGGCAGTGGTGGCGAGTCTCGCGGCTATGAAAGCACTCAGCACGAAGGGGCGTCAACTGGGCGCGTTTCTCGCCTCATGCGCATACCTGGTGTTCATGCTGGTGGGAGCGGCGGTGGGGCTCTATCCCACGCTGCTGCCCTCGTCCTCCGATGCGGCTCGCGACATCACCGTGGCGAAGGCGCTCACCGGCACCTATGCCACGCATGCGGGGCTCGTCTGGTGGGCGGTGGGCATGGCGCTGGCCGTCGGATACTTCGTGACAAGTTATACGCTTTTCCGCGGCAAGGTACGCGCGGAAGATGCCGGCTACGGCCACTGAGCCGGCAAAATGGCGTGCGGGCTGCGGAGGGGCAGCCCGCGCGCTTCTTCACAAAAGAGTGACCAACTTAGTAACAGGTTAGGCTACCCGGTCTGGAAGCGCTGCATCTGAAGCAACGTTGCAGCACCTTCCGGAGGCTGTTATGAGGTGGTTTCCCCTCTCTTTGCGGAGAATGCCCGTTCTCTTCTCCGGTGCGGCTTTGCTGATCGCCACGCTATCCGCACACGCGCAGTTCAACGCACAGGTCACAGGCACGGTCACAGATACAACGGGGGCCGTGGTCAGCGGCGCGACCGTGAAGTTAACGGACGACGGCACGCATGTCTCCCATACGACGGTCTCCTCGGCTGAGGGCTTTTATGCCTTCCATGAGCTGCCGCCGGGCACCTTCACCATCGTGGTCACGGCGCAGGGATTCAAGACTGCGACGTTAAACAATGTCGGGCTGGCCGGCAATGTGCCTCGCGATGTCGGAGTGAAGCTTGAGGTGGGCGGCGCTGCCCAGACGGTGACGGTCAACGGCAACGAAGTGCCGCTGCTGCAGACCTCGGATGCGAACATCAGCGGCACTCTCGACAGTGAGCAGTTGCAGAAGATTCCCGCATACGGGCGCGATCCGTACGAGCTGCTTCGCCTGACTCCGGGCATCACGGGCGACAGCTCGCGCGCGGGCAATGGCCAGGCGGTGTTCCTGCCGAACAACACGGGCCCGGGGCAATCGAACAGCGGCATCTTCCAGACCGAAAACCAGATCCAGATCAGCGCAAACGGCCAGCGGGTGGGCGATAACAACTACCTGCTGGACGGGGTGAGCGTGAACAGCCTGACGCATGGCGGCGCGGCAGTGGTGACGCCGAACGTGGAGGCGGTGGGGCAGATCACGGTGCTGACCAGCGCGTACTCAGCAGAGTATGGACGCAACAGCGGCGCGCAGATCCTGACTGTGACCAAGAGCGGCAGCAACCAGTTCCATGGCAGCGGCAGCTTCACCTATGACGATCCCGGCCTGAATGCCTATAACGACTACGGTGGACCCGCGGGGCAGCCGACGATCCGCGTACAGAACAAGGAGCGCGACTGGGCCGGTGGCCTGGGCGGGCCAATCTACAAAAACAAGCTATTTTTCTTTATTTCGTTCGAAGGCTTCCGGGCGAATAACCCGACCTATGCTTCGCAGTGGGTGGATACTTCGGCGTTTCGTTCTCTGATCGGTTCCGCGCGCGCGGGCGGGATTTCCGGTGGCATCGTTTCACGGGATGCCGAGGTACCACGCATCAACGCGGTACTCGACGGCACATGCGCCCTGGCAAATGCGACGCAGGTGACGACTGTGACGACAGGCAATGCTGCGGCGTATCCCACGACACAGTATCCGTGCAACGCGCTGCCGGGCGGTCTTGATCTCGGTTCGCCGTATGGAACGCTCGGCAGCTATGTGCCTGCGACGGTGGCGGGGACGACGACGAGCCAGTACTCCTTCGGCGACGGCTTCGACAATATTCCTGACGTGGAATACGCACAACTGCTGGAGCCGGCGCACAGCCGCGGCAAACAGTGGAACGGGCGCATCGATGCCTATGTAACGCCGCATGATCAGATTGCGGGCACCGTGTATTTCACGAAGCTCGACAGCTACACGACAGGCACGGCAGAGGGTTCGCGTCCGGATGGCGATGTGCCGTTTAAGCCGCTCAACTCGGCGATTACGGCGATCTACATTCACACCTTCGGCGCGAATACGGTGAACGAGCTGCGCGCCAACGGCACGCGCTTCGCGGACAACGGCATCAAGGACTCGGCCGGAGTGGTGGACTGGGGCATTCCTTACGACAACATCCAGAACCAGCCGTTTAACCTGACGAACGACATCAATTACGGTCCGGGCAGCGCGAGCACGACGCCTTCGATCCTGGCCGAGACGACCTACGAAGCGCGCGACATGGTGACGCATACCTTCGGCAGCCACACGCTGAGAATGGGCTTCGAGTATCGCCTGGAAGAGGACAACGATAACCTGAGCGGCGCCGCGCGTCCGACGTATGCCTTTGCGGGCATGTGGAACTTCGCGAACGATACGCCGATCTACGAGCAGATCTTTGCCGATCCGACGACGGGCGGCGTGCCAAATACTGCGCGTTACCTATGGGATCACTATTATGGTGCGTTTGTGCAGCATGACTGGAAGGTCTCCTCGAACCTGACGGTGAATACGGGTATTCGCTGGGAGTACTTCGAGCCGCTGTACAGCCACGGCGCGGATATCAACTACCCGGTGCTGGGGCCGGCCGGGTCTGAGCTGGCCGATGCATCGCTGGTGCCGGTGCATCATCTCTGGCAGTCGCAGTATGACAACTGGTCGCCGCGCCTGGGCTTTGCGTACACGCCGCCGGGGCAGAACGGCAAGATGGTAGTGCGCGGCGGCTTCGGCATGGCGTACAACCGCTTGCCGGTGGCGCTGTTCAACAACGCGGTGGAGGATGGTCCGGGTTACTTCAACTACAGCCTGTGCTGTGCGACCACCTCTCCGGCTGTGACCGGCGGGGTGATCCAGTACGAGGAGGGCAGCAGCACTTCGCCCTTCAGCTACGCGGCGAATCCTTCACTCATTACGACGATCAACAGCAGGAACCTGCCGGCGAACGGCACGACGATCGAGGTCTACGGCTCATCGCCGAATCTGAAGACGCCGTACAGCTACGTGTATTCGCTCGAGGTGCAGCGCGAGCTGCCATGGGACATGGTGGCGACGATCGGCTACCAGGGCAGCACCGGGCGGCATTACACGCGGCTGGTGAACCAGAATTTTCTTTACGACAACACGAACACTCCGTTCTACGCGTCGTACTTCGCGCAGTCGGATTCGAACGAATACTACAACGGTCTGAACGCGCATCTTTCCAAGCGCATGAAGCATGGCTTCCAGGTGGATGCGATCTACTCCTACGCGAAGGCGATGGACCAGGTGTCGAATGGCGATCAGGCGGATGCGTCGGCGAACCAGACCGATCCTGCAAACAACAAGACCGAGCTTGGACCTTCGGACTATGACCTGCGGCATCGTGTGACGGTGTCGGGGCTGTGGACGATTCCGGGTTCGCACAGCCACAACGGATTTGTGAACGCGCTCACCAATGGCTGGCAGGTGAACGGTGTCTACACGTATCACACGGGCTTCCCGTACACGCCGGTGACGTATGAGCTACACGGGCTTTCGGTGGTGACGAACACCTCCGAGGTGACTCCGGTGCGTCCGCTGGCCTACTACGGCGGTGCGAAGACGGGATGCAGCAATGCGCTCTTCGAGCCGGGATCGGGCAACGCCTTTGCGGCGGGCGGTTCGGCGTACTTCGACATCACGCCGCCGGCGAATGGAGCAGGGACGAACCCCGGCATCGGGCGCAACTCCTTCCGCGGGCCGTGCTACCAGGACACGGATCTGAGCTTCGCCAAGGAGCAGAAGCTCAAGTGGCTGGGCGAAAACGGCATGCTGCGCTTCCAGGCGAACTTCTACAACATCTTCAACATCACGAACCTCACGCCGTTCTCCTTTGCGACCTCGGCGGACACGATCGAGAACATCGAGTTCGGACAGGCGCAGTCGGCGGATTCAGGGCGCGTGGTCGAGTTCCTTGGACGTATCCGGTTCTGACAATGAGTGGAGTTGGTGGGCCACCGTCGGCATCCTGTTCTCGTCAACATTCTGCATTCTGCGCACCCACGTCTCAAACGCGAGACGTGGGGCATTCGGATTCTCGCTTGATGAGGTGGACTGCAGGCTCCTCCACTACGCTCTCTTCGTTCGCTCCGGTCGGAATGACAGGGGTGGGGGAGTAAAGTTCGTGCTATCCCACTCAAGCCAACAGCGGGCTTGAGTGGGCCACCGTCGGCATTCTGTTCTCGTCAACATCCTGCATTCTGCGCACCCACGTCTCAGATGCGAGACGTGGGGCACCCGGATTCTCGCTTGATGAGGTGGACTGCCGGTTCTTCCACTTCGCTCTCTTCGTTCGCTCCGGTTGGAATGACAGGAGTGGGGGAGTAAAGTTCGTGCTACCCCAGTCAAGCCAAAAGCGGGCTTGAGTGGGCCGCCGTCGGCATTCTGTTCTCGTCAACATTCTGCATTCTGCGAACCCACGTCTCAAACGCGAGACGTGGGGCACCCGGATTCTCGCTTGATGAGTGGACTACAGGTTCCTCCACTACGCTCTCTTCGGTCGCTCCGGTCGGAATGACAATGTTCGGGAAGGGATAGGATCGTAGCTGAAAAGGGGTGACGATACGGTGCAGGGAACAGTAACGCGCAGGGGATTGCTGGCCAATCTGGGAGTGGGGCTGGGGATGACGGCGGCTGTGGCCGGGCTGCCGGGTGTTGCGATCGCGGAGAAGCGGGATGATGGCGGCGACGCGGACTTCCGCAAGGTGGCAGGCCAGCCGGATCTGGTGCGCGCATATGGCGAGTCGCCCGAGCCGATCGCTCTGCGGAAGACCGGCTCGGAGTGGTCGGCGGGTGTGGTGTCACTCAGCTGCGAGGAGAGTGCGGACGGGCTGAAGCTGCGGCTCAAGGCGGAGCGCGCGCCGGTGACACGGATCCAGCTGCGCTGGCGGTTTCCGGTGCCGGGACACGTGCGCGTGCTGGGCGATGCGTGGGAGCGGAGTTACGGCGAGCTGGGCTGGCGCGAGATGGTGCCGGAACGGGCGATGCCGTGGTACTTCGCGGCCTTCGACGGCCGGATGACGCATGGTGTTGGTGTGAAAACTGGCGCTGGCGCGCTGGCCTTCTGGCAGATCGACTGGGAGGGCGTGTCGCTGTGGCTGGATGTGCGGAATGGCGGGCGCGGTGTCCACCTGGGCGAGCGCGAGCTGGAGCTGGCGACGGTGGTGGTGCGGCCTGGGCATGGCGGTGAGACGCCGTTCGCGTCGGTGCGTGCGTTCTGCGCGGTGATGTCTCCGAAGCCGCGGCTGACGACGCCGGTATACGGCAGCAATGACTGGTATTACGCCTATGGGAAGAGCTCGGCCGAGGACATTCTGCGCGATGCGGACCTGATGGCGGAGCTGGCTCCAGCCAGTGGTGTGCGGCCGTTCACGGTGATGGACGAAGGATGGGAGCAGAGCACGAAGTTTCCATCGATGGATGGGCTGGCAAAGCAGATCAAGGCGAAGGGCGTGCGGCCGGGTATCTGGGTGCGGCCGCTGCGCGCGCGTGCGCTCGATGGCTCATGGGAGAGCGATTCTCAGTTGCTGCTGCCGATTGTCCGCTTTGGTGACGGGGTGAAGGCCGAGGATGTGACAGCGGCATGGGATCCGACGATCCCCGAGGCGCGGGAGAAGGTGCTGACCGTCATTCGCAACCCGGTGAGCTGGGGCTATGAGCTGATCAAGCATGACTTCTCGACGTATGACCTGCTGGGGCAGTGGGGATCGACGATGGGCGGCTCACCGACGCGCGAGGGCTGGAGCTTTCACGACCGGACGAAGACGAATGCGGAGATCGTGCGCGGGCTGTATGAGGACATCCGTAAAGAGGCCGGCGAGAAGACGGTGCTGGTGGGCTGCAACGTGATCGGCCATCTGAGCGCGGGGCTCTTCGAACTGCAGCGCACCGGCGACGATGTAAGTGGTCACGACTGGGAGCGCACGCGGCGGATGGGCGTGAACACGCTGGCGTTTCGTCTGCCGCAGAACGGCACGTTCTTCACGATGGACCCGGACTGTGTGCCGATCACGAACGCCGTGCCGTGGGAGCAGACCGAGGCGTGGATGAGCGCGGTCGCGGCGAGCGGCGCGTCGCTGGTGGTGTCGCCGAGCGCGGACGCTCTTGACGATGACGGGAAGGCTGCGATCAAGCGGGCCTTTGCGGTAGCAGCCGTGGGCGGCCAGAGCGCCGGGCCCGAAGACTGGATGGATTCTCCGACTCCCGCGGCGTGGAAGGGCAAGGGCGGCGAGGCGCGCTATGCATGGCTGCTGCCGGGCGGAGCTTCGTGGAATGGCAGGGTGTAGGGCGAGTGAATTCAGATATGGAAGCAGCAGAGATAGTTGTGATCGGCGCGGGGATTGCCGGGCTGGCGGCGGGTCGCAAGCTGGCTGAAGCGGGATGCAGGGTGATCCTGGTGGAGGCGCGGGAGCGCGTGGGAGGACGGCTGCTGACGGTGCGTCCTCCGGGCTCGGCGCTGCCGGTGGAACTAGGCGCGGAGTTCGTGCATGGCAGGCCGCCGGAGCTGCTGGCGCTGCTCGAAGAGGCGGGGCTGTCGATCTTTGAGCGCGAGGGTGAGTTGCTTTGCCATGACGGCACGCAATTCACGGATGGCGGCATGGACGAGTCGTTCGAGGTGCTGGACGCGCTTCCGGAGGAGGGCGATCGCAGCTTCGATGCGTTTCTGCAAGAGGCGAAGTTGCCGGAGGCGATTGCGGAGCGGACGCAGCAGTACGTGGAGGGCTTCAACGCAGCGGATGCAGGGAGGATCGGTACGGCTTCACTGCGCAGGCAGCAGGAGGCCGAAGAAGAGATCGAGGGCGATCGCGGCTTTCGCGTGCGCGAAGGGTACGACCGGCTGGCGGAGTTTGTGGCGGAGCGATTCGAGGCTGCCGGTGGCGAGCTGCGGCTCTCATCGCCGGTAGAGGAGATTATTTGGCAGCAGGGCGAGGTGCATGTGCGGCTTCGCGGGGGTGAAGAGCTGTGGGCTGCAAAGGTTGTCCTCACGCTGCCGCTGGGGGTGCTGCAGGCGGGCGCGGTGCGGATTGTGCCGGAGGTGAAGACGGAAGCTATTTCGGCGATGGCGATGGGCGCGGCCGCACGGTTGACGCTGGTTTTTTCGGAGCGCTTCTGGGAGCCGGAGATGAGCTTTCTGATCACGGAAGAGAAGCCGCTGCGGGTGTGGTGGTCGGCCTCGCCGGACGATGCGCCGTGCCTGACGGGCTGGGTGGGTGGACCCCGCACACTGGAGGCCCCGGCGGACGATATGGCTCTGGTGCTGGCAGCCCTGGAAAGCCTGGGTCGCGTCTTCGGCCGGGACGATCTGGAAGGGCTGCTGGTGAGTGCGCATCGGCATGACTGGCTGGCCGATGCATGGAGCCGAGGTGCGTACAGTTATGCTCCCGCGGGCGCGCTGGGCGCGAGTGCGGTGATGGCCGAGCCGGTGGAAGACACGCTCTACTTTGCGGGTGAGCACACGGACACGACCGGGCACTGGGGTACGGTGCACGGGGCTCTGCGCTCAGGACTGCGGGCGGCGGCGCAGGTGCTTGGCAGCTGCGCGCAGGGCGATTCGCCTTCGGCCTCCGCTTCCGTTGGTCGCGATTGAAATTGTCGTTGAAGCGGTGGGCAGCCGGTGGCTTTGCGGCAGGACTGGGATTCTGACCTCCCGCCCAAGCGGAGCTTGGACGGGGCACCCTGATTCTCCCATCCGGCGAGAATCAGGG
>NZ_JASGFD010000057.1:0-31406 GCF_047605705.1 Silvibacterium sp.
AGCGGACCGGGAGTCTTTTGTAACCGTGAGCGCGAGAATTGTTGGCGCGTTGTCCATAGCCTTCAGGCTGTACTCCGCTTCTTGAAAGGCTCTCCTATTCACAGAGGGATGCACGCTTCTGCTCCCCGGGATGGCAGCAATTTATAATTTTGCTGTCGAAGTTTTCCGCGAGGGAGTGAAATGACTGTGAAAGAACGAGTAGCCGGCGAAGAGGTCCGCAGGGTCGCAGACCTAGCCCATCTGCAGCTGACGCCGCAGGAAGAGCAGGCTATGCAGCATGATCTGAGCTCCATCCTCGATTACGTCGAGCAGCTCAACGAACTTGATACCGCAAATATCTCTCCCATGGCCCAGGTCGCCGAGGTTCTGCAGCCGGTTGCCGGGCAGGATGCGCTGCGTGCCGATCAGCCCCGCCCGTCCCTTGAGCGGGAGAATGTCATGAAAAGTGCGCCGGCATCCGACGGTGTGTTCTTCAAGGTTCCCAAGGTCATCGAGCGTTAAGCTCCCACCCCGCGTCACGCGAGGATCCCACTGTTTATGTCGAAGAATCTTGTAGAAGCTGGATTGCCGAAGATCTCCGAGGCTCTTGCGAGCCTCGCCGACCGTAGCGAGACCTCGGTCGCCCTCACCGAGCGCTGTCTTTCCGCCATCGATTCGCGGGACGGCGTGGTGAATGCCTATCTCTCCGTCGATCGTGAGGGCGCGCTGGCCCAGGCCCGCCGTGCCGATGCCGGAGAGGCCACCGGCCCGCTGGCCGGTATCCCGATTGGAATCAAGGATGTACTTGCTGTCGAGGGCCAGCCCGCCACTGCTGGTTCGAAGATCCTTGAGGGCTATCATCCGCCTTACACCGCGACCGCCGTCCGCCGCCTGCAGGACGCGGGCGCCGTGCTGCTCGGCAAGATCAACTGCGATGAGTTCGCGATGGGCTCGTCGAATGAAAATTCCGCTTATGGGCCGGTGCGCAATCCGCACGATACTGACCGCGTTCCCGGCGGCTCCAGCGGCGGCTCGGCTGCGGCGGTTGCCGCCGGTATGGCTCTCGCCACGCTCGGTACGGATACGGGCGGCTCCATCCGTCAGCCTGCGTCCTTCTGTGGTGTTGTCGGCCTGTTGCCGACATACGGCCGCGTCTCGCGCTACGGCCTCATCGCGTTCGCCTCGTCGCTCGACCGCATCGGTCCTTTCACCTCGTCGACGCGCGATGCCGCGCTGGTGCTGGGAGCCATCGCAGGACACGATCCTCTCGATGCGACCTCGTCCACAATTGCTGTGCCTGATTACACCCGTGATATTGACCGTGGTGTCAAAGGCCTGCGTCTCGGTGTGCCGTCCGAGTACTTCGCCGAGGGTCTCGACCCCGAAGTGCGCCGCCCGGTCGAAGAGACCATCGAGAAGCTGCGCGCCGCCGGTGCTGAGATTGTGCCCGTCTCGCTGCCGCATACCCGCTACGCGGTGCCGACCTACTACGTTATCGCTACCGCTGAGGCCAGTTCGAACCTCGCCCGCTTTGACGGCGTGCGCTACGGCTATCGCGCCTGCGATGCGAAGACCCTCTCCGACATGTACCGCCTCTCACGCGAGGGCGGCTTCGGGCCCGAGGTCAAGCGCCGCATCCTGCTCGGCACCTACGTGCTGAGCGCCGGATACTACGACGCCTACTACAAGAAGGCCCAGCAGGTTCGCCGTCTGCTTACCGACGACTTTCTCACCGCCTTCGGCCAGGTCGATGCGATCCTGACGCCCACCGCGCCCACTGCGGCGTTCAAGCTGGGCGAGAAGACCGATGACCCGATGGCGATGTACCTCGCCGATATCTACACGGTTACGGCAAGTCTTGCCGGCATCTGCGGCCTGTCGGTTCCCTGTGGAACCACCAGTGACAAGCTGCCCGTCGGCCTGCAGATCCTCGGCAAGCACTTCGACGAGAGCACCCTCTTCCGCGTCGGTCAGGCCGTCGAAAACTTACCTCGTTAACAATCTTCACGAGACTGAAACGCAAGAGGCCGCTGAGCGATCAGCGGCCTTTCGTTTCTCTTATGGGCACCGGCACGAAAAAGGTGCCCCATCCAAGCTTCGCTTGGGTGGGAAGTGCGAACCTCTTTATCTCGGCCTTTAGCGCCCCTCGCGCAGGCGGATCGCAAGCCGATCCGGCAGCCCGGCCGCGACGATGCGCGACTGTGCATGCTTCACGTCATAGGGCACGCGGCAGTAGGTCACTGTCATCTGCACGTTGTCGTAGATGGCAAACGCCGCGCGCCAGTCGCCATCGCGCGGCTGGCCCACCGATCCCGGATTGATAAGGTAACGCCCGCTCTCGCGCAGCGGCATCTCGAACTCCTCCGCCTTGTCCCGTGAGCCGTATTGCGGCGTCAGCCGGAACCACTCCTGACCGTTGGTGGCGAATCCGCCCTGCAGATGCGTGTGGCCGAAGAAATTGATCCGCGTCGTTGCCTCACTCAACGGGGCCCACGCATCGCGCACCGTGGTCACGTACTGGTCCTCGTCCAGCAGCGATCCGTGTGCGCAGCTTACCTGCGGTCCATCGGGCATGACCGGCCCGTGCGGCATTTCGCGCAGCCACTCCGTGTGCTCGGCCGAGAGCACAATCCGTGTCCAGCGGGCGGCGCGTCCGGCAATGGGATTGAAGTCCTCAATGCCCTCGAGCCCGCTGCAGGCGCGGTCGTGATTGCCACGCACGAAGATGCTGCCCAGCCCGCGTACACGGTCGATGACCTCATTCGGGTTCGCCCCGTAGCCGACAACATCACCGAGGTTCCACACCGCGTCATGCGCCGGAGCCGCGGCCAGTACCGCGTTCAATGCCTCGAGATTGGCGTGAATATCGGAAAGGATGAGTACGCGCATGGGTGGAACAGGGCCCGGAAATAGAGAGATGAAAAACGGAGATAAGACGGCCTCTCCCAATCTATTCCCATCTTCCGTGGAAGAAAAGTCCGCCTGCCCTTAACCGATCCGCGCGATGTGCCCGGCTTCGACCTCGCGCAGCGGCAGCGCTTCACTCTCCCGGCTGCGTGCCAGCGTTGCCAGCGGTTTGTGAACCTCGGTCTGCATCGTCGGAATCGCGCCCAGCAGCGCGCGCGTATAAGGATGCGCCGGACGTGCAAATACCGCCTCACGCGAGGCCTCTTCCAGCAGCAGCCCATGCCGCATCACCGCCACGCGATCGCTCACCTGGGAGACGACGGCGAGGTCATGCGAGATGAAGAGCATTGCAAGTCCGAAGCGCTCGCGCAGGCTCGCCAGCAGTTCGAGGATCTGTTTCTGCACCGTCACATCGAGAGCCGTCGTCGGCTCGTCGGCGATCAGCAGCCGTGGCCGGTTGGCGATGGCCATGGCGATCATGATGCGCTGCCGCTGGCCACCCGAGAACTGGTGCGGATAGTCCTGCACGCGTTTTGTGGGATCGGGCAGTGCGACCGCGGCCATCGATTCCAGCACCGCCTCGCGCACCTCGGCCCGTGATTGGCCGGGTTGATGCGTGCGGATGGCCTCGGCGATTTGCTCGCCCACCGGCATCACCGGATTCAGCGCCGTCATCGGCTCCTGGAAGATCATGGCAATCTCGCGTCCGCGCAGACGCCGCATCGGCTCTGCGCCCAGCCGCGCAAGGTCGACCGTGCCCGAGCGCTGGCTCGCGAAGCGGATCGAGCCCTCCGTCCGAGCACCCGGGGCAAGGAGTTGCATGATGGCCAGCGCCGTCACCGACTTGCCTGAGCCCGACTCGCCCACCAGCCCCAGCACTTCGCCTTCATTGAGCTGGAGCGAAAGTCCACGCACCGCCTCAGCCGCGCCGAAGCGTATCGTCAGCGAATCGATCTCGAGCAGAGAAGCCACGCATTCATAGTAACGAAGCGTGGCCGCGCGCGAGCACGGGAATCCGGATGGCCACGTCTCGATGTTGAGACGTGAGAGGCCGCGAGTCCCGGTGACCATGGAAAGCTTTTCGCTGGAGGCGCTTCTGCCTCTAAGCTGGAACAGGACCATGCCGCAGCTCAACTCTTCCACCCCCGCAGCCAGCACTTCTTCTTCGCGCTGGAGCCGTCCCGGCTTCCTGCTCGCGCTCTTTGCCGCGCTGCTCGCCTTCGTCGTGCAGTCGGGAGAGATTGGCACTGCCGACACCATGCATCGTCTGCAGTCCACGCACGCCTTCTGGACCTCGCAGCCGCCGGTCTTTCCCAACGAGTATCCGGAGTTCGGGATCCACGGCCGCAACGGCACGCTGCAGAGCTGGTATGGTATCGGCCAATCGCTGCTCATGCTGCCCGCGGACCTTGTCGGCACGGGCATCGCGCAGCTGCCGCTCCTGCGCGGCTACACGGATGACCCCAGCATTCGCAACATCGTCGTCAGCTATTCCACCAGCATGCTGCTCGCCGTGCTCACCGCGTTGTTATGCTTTCGCTTTCTCGTGCAGCTGCGCTTTTCGCCGCGGCAGGCCATGCTCGGCACGCTGGCCCTGATGCTGTGCACCACGCACCTGCACTATACGCAGAACCTGATGGAGAACAACTACATCTTTCTGCTCACGCTCGCCGGATTTTCCTGGCAGCTTGCATGGGTGGAGAGTGGCCGCAGCCGCGATCTGCTGATGGGCTCAGCCGCGCTCGGGCTCAATCTTCTTACGCGTCTCACCACTGGCCTCGATCTGCTCGCCTGCGGGCTCTTCGTGCTGCTGCTGCTCGCGCAGCATGGCGTTACGCGTGGATTCTTCTCACGTCTCTCTGCATACCTGAGTACCGCCGTTCCGGTCTATCTCTTCTTCGGCGTGCTTGATCGCCTCTACCAGTTCTACCGCTTCGGTTCCTTCGCTGGCACGTACATCGGCATTGTGGCTCGAGAGGCTCGCCAGCGCGATCCTGGCCTTCCTGCAGCCTACCCTTTCGAAAAGCCGTTTCATGAAGGCTTCTTCGGGCCGCTCTTCACGCCCGAGAAATCGATCTTCCTCTTCGATCCGCTGCTGATTCTCATGCTCGTGCTCGTCGTTTTTGGCTGGCGCCGCTTCGATCGCACCGTGCGCGCGTATCTCGTCGCTGGATTTGCGCTGCTGCTTGGCTACATGTGCTTCTATGCCCGCTACACCGTATGGAGCGGCGACTTCGCATGGGGAGATCGCTACGTCTCGACCGCCGTCGAGCTCGCCTCGTTACTTGCCGTGCCGCTGCTGCTGCGTTATCGGGCGGCGTTCGCGGGATGGATCTATCGTGCAGGGCAGGCCATCGTCGGCGCGAGCTTTCTCGTGCAGCTTGTGTCGCTCGCTTTCTGGCTGCCGCTCGAGATCTACCAGATGGAGACGCTCGGCCATCCTACCTTTGTCATCGCGCTGCGGATGAAGAACATCGCCGCCTTCGCGCTGGGAAAGATGCAGGCATTGGGCCTCAACACTCCGGCGATGGCGGAAGACCCGTGGGACTACGTACACATCACCACGTGGAACTTCCTGCCCTTCCTGCTCCGTCGCGTGGGTGCAGCTCCGCACTGGGTCGTGGACTGCGCCTTTGTAGTCTGGATCGCCGCGCTCGCATGCCTGGCCATAGTTCTCGTGCGGCTGCTGCGCTTTCCCGCGCTGGGGCACGAGAAGGCCTCTTAGCTGTCCTCTATTTGTCGCTGATTTGGTTACAGATTATGCCGGCAAGGTGGAGGCAGGCGCTACTGACCCGCTTCCACCTTGCCGATCTGGCCGAGCATATCCTTCTCAAACTCCGGATAGGTCTTCTCGTCGTCGTATCCGACCTTCATCCACTGCCAGTTACCGTGCTTATCGATGATCCACGTCTTCGGGATCACCTTCTGCGCTTCTTCGAATGAGGAGGCTGCCAGAACCGGGAAGGTATAGCCCTGCTTGCGCATGAACGGGAGCACCTGCCCAGGGTTCTCGTCGATGTTGAAGCTCATCACCACGAGATCCTTGCGGTCTTTTACCTTGTCGTAGAACTTCTGCAGCATCGCGTCCTGCAGGTGGCATGGTCCGCACCATGTTGCCCACGAAACAACGACGACAACCTTGCCCGCAAGCTCAGACTGACGCCACTGCCTGCCTGCGAAGTCGGACATTTCGAAAGATGGCATCTTCGCCGTAACCTTCTCCCAGTCGCCCTCTTTCGCCGCGGCCGTCTGCGTTGCCTTCTTTGTTTTCGCAGCGGGCTTGGCCGCCGCCGTTGTTGCCGCCTCGGGCTCCTGCGCATTGATGTTGTCGTTGGCAGGGGGCGTATTCCATGCAGTCCAAGCTGTCTCCGAGCCGCCCTGCTTCGTCCACAGCGTGTGGAACTCCGCCGTCAGGTTGTCCCGCAGCACGCCATGGGCATACTCGGGCTCGCTCATGCGATCGTCGAGCGCGATGCGGTAATACGCCAGCGCATCCTGCGGATGGTGGTCGAGCGCGGCCAGCCGTGCGCGGTTGGTCCAGTACTGCGTCAGGGCCTTCTTGTTATCCGGCGGAGGTTCCTCGATCACTGCGCGAAACTTCAGCGCCTCATCCGGCCTGTCCGCAAGGGCTGCTGCCTCAAGAATCAGCCCAAGCGTTTCGAGGTCGGTAGAGACCACATAGCGATGGAACGACTTCACCGTGTCCGCGTCGAGGCTCGTGCTCCAGGTCTCTTTGGTGTGGCCGCCGTTTTTGTATGTGGAGGTCTTCTTCAGCAGTGCAAGCGCCTTCTCCGGCTGCCATCCATGCGTGATGAGAAACTTCGCCGGATCGCTAGGAGCGGCGGAAAGGATGCCATATCCTCCGTACTCATCGATGGCCTGTTCGTATCGATCGACAGCGGCCACGCCATCGGCTTCCGACGTGTAGGGGTCATCCTGCACCGTGAAGTAGAACTCCGTTCGTTGCAGATACGCGTCGTCCGGATAGTTCTGCATCCATTGCTTCACCTGTTCAACTTTTGCGGCGTAATACGCCTTCCATGCAGCCTCATCCTTTTGCCCTTCGGGTTGTGGATGTGCCTTGTCCCATGCCTCCCGCTCAAGCCGCTCAGCCGGAGCCTGGTGCGGGAAGTCCTGCGCAGCCTTGAGCCGCATGGCCGTGAGCTCCTCGTTTGTCGCGCCGGCCTGCTCGTAGCCTGAGATCAGGAACAGCCTCCACTCGGCATCGCCATTGGGCACAGCTTTCTCCAGCCGCGCCAGGTCCTGCCTGATCTGCGCGCGCTCCGCATCGTGCTCGCTCGGCGGACGCGTGAGGAACTCGCGCTGCCACAGGATCTTGTAATCCTCGAGCCGCTTGGTGTCGCTCTCCTGCGCCAGATCGGCTCGCAGAGCGGCAGCGGTCTTCGCGACCAGAGGCAGATCCTTTCGCAGCTTGTAGCTCTCGGCCTGATTCGCATAATAGTTTTCTGCGGTCCACGCCGGGCAGAGCGCGTAAAAGCGCTCGAGGCTCTCTTTGAACTTTGCCTCGTCGGCATACGTTCCCCGCATGTAAAGCTCGCTCAGCTCATAGGAGGGCCAGGAAAAATCCGGCGCCTTTGTCCGCGCCGCTTCAAACAGCCGGATTGCCTCCGCCGAATCCTTATCCGCCTGCACTTTGCCAGCCATCATCAGCGCCATCGGGTCATCCGGATGCGCCTTGGCCTCATTTTCCCAGCGCTCTCGGTATGCATCGAAGACAGCTGTCGAATCGCGGTCCAGCTGTTGCGCCGAATTCCATTGCTCGCGATAGAGCAGGTATTCATGCGGGTATTTCGCGATCAGTGCGCCGAGCGCCTTCTGCCTGCGCGCATTGCGTTCGGTGAGGGTGAGCTTTGTCAGCTCATCCATGGAGAGTGTCGTCTCAAGGGCCGATCGCACCTCCGGGGCTTCGCAGCCATACCCGGATGTGGATGGAGACGATGGAGTCTGGCTGTACACACGGAAGCATCCAGACGCGAGAACGATGGAGAGAAGAAACGCTGGACTGCACATGACGGCTCACCTCGGAACGAAGATGGGGCACATCTGGCTCAGTCCGATGCCGTAGCGTCAGTGAGCCGCGCTCGCCGGATCCTGGAGATGTCTTATGACCGGGGTGCGGTCGCGCAACTCATTAGACCACGCACTGGAAGAAAGGTGATGCCGTTCGCTGACCTGCTGCCGCAGAGGCCTGTGGCACAGCGTAGTCCTTGCGCGTGCGAGAGCTGCGGAGCACTTAAGGAGGATCCCTTAGGAGTAGATCTCCCATGTGCGGAAGATGTGCTCGTACTGTTCCATGTCGACGCGCTCGCCCGTAAAGCGCACGCCTTCGGCGCGGAGCCGGGCCCGCTGTTCCATCTCTGCCGCGCCATGAAGTTTGACCTCGCCGCCGGCGCCCAGCACGCGATGCCAGGGGAGCTGGTCAGGCAGCTCGGTGCGCAGCAGCCGCGCCACGGCCCGATGATAGCGCGGATAGCCGGCCGCGGCTGCGACCTTGCCATAGGTGCTCACCTTGCCGGCGGGGATGGCGAAGATCATCTGGCGAAAGGCGTGATCGCGCAGCTCTTCCGGGCGCGAAGCATCGCGCAGCAGCCTGCGCTTGGCCTGCTGTATCGCCAGCTGGTCGAACGGAGCACGCGGCCGCTTCAGCCCTGAAGCCGCGTTACTCTTTGTCTGCTTGCTTGTCTTCGCCGCCGCCTTGCGAGTTGCCATGCGACCAGACTACTCCGCCAAAGCGGATTCGCGCAGCGCCCGGCAGCCAGAGACAGCTGTCTGGGGAGTTTCACCAGAACGGAGGCACAAAAAATGGTGGGCCCACCAGGACTTGAACCTGGAACCAACGGATTATGAGTCTCGGCCCAACTGCGTATGTCTATGAAAATAAAGAGAAGCCGAGCGTAACTGACGGCAGCTGTAAGTAGTTGAGGAGAATTAGTTTAGCGTAATTTTGCGGAGCCTGCCCGAGCTGATGGGTGTACCTCTGCTGTACCTCATCCGTGGACCGAGATGCATATCTGCCGGGGGGGTGCGCAATTCCCAGCATATTCTTCAACATGAAGCATCCGGAGCATTTGCTTAGAAGCGAAACTGCTGCCTGATCACCGGTTGCATACGCGCTACCCTCCTCACCAAGTATTGCTTTCGATTGACGCTCAATTAGAATTGAGTTGCGATTAGGCAAATAGACCGACCATGCCTCTGCCGAATAACGACCGCAAAGAAGAGCTCAGCTACGCGTACGTCCACACACTTGCGGCTCGGGCAGGTTTTAGTTGTGATCGCCCGAAGAGAGATCGTCAAAGTATGGACATCCTCATTCACTCAGAGGGCCCCGTCAGCGATGATTCTTTATTTAATGAAACTCAATTGGGCTTTCAACTGAAAGCTACAGCTGGCTTAATTCCGGCCGGCGACACAATTAGCTTTTCTTTGCCAATCAAGAACTACAACGATCTGCGGATGCGACAGATGGTTCCGAGATTGCTAGTTCTGTTTGTCATGCCTCAGGATGAAGCTCAGTGGCTACAGCACGAAGCAGGAGAGCATTTGCTGACAAGGAAGTGTGCCTATTATTTGAATCTCTATGGAGCACCCCCTGTAGACAATGACACCTCAAGGACTGTGCATATCCCTAGAACCAATGTGCTAACGATGGATGCCTTAAACGGCTTCATGGCACAAGCATCTCGGGGAGAGTTAAACCTATGACTAGTGCCATCGACCGTGAAACCCTAAAGCGGATCGGTCCCATCGCTCTGCAGCGCTATGCGGTAGCTCATGGTTGGGAACGCAAACAGCTCCCAGAACACTTTCAGATTGCCTTGTATCGCCGCCCAGAAAATCCCCGCAGTGAATTAGTGTTGCCGCAGTCTCAAGATTTTGGCGATTACTACGATCGCGTAGAAGACTTCATCATCAACTTGGCCGCCTTCGAGGGAGTCAGTGTTCGAAGCATTCTGAACACGGTACTCAATCCGCACACAGATACTTTGAGATTCGGCTATCAAGCGCCCGAGGCGAAGCTTGGATACGTCCCTTTTCTCACAGGTATCGGTCTGTTTGATGCGGCTCTACGTTCAATTTCGACGGCTACCTATGACGTTGTTCATCCAGAAAAGTTCCATCCTCGGATGAGCAATCCTACTGCGGAAGCCTACATCGAGTCTTGCCGCATGGGGCAAACGGAAGTCGGTAGCTTTGTAATATCGTGCATCTGCCCGGTTGAGCCGACGTCGCAGCTCCCGGTTATGGTCGATGGTGCCGGCTTGACAGAAGAAGAACCATCTTTTGGTCGGAAAGTAACTAGGCAGGTCATGAAGTCTGTGGCTCAGATTAGAGAATTTGTGCTGGCAGACCAAGTAGATCGCTTAGTTAACCCTGAACCCGGCGACATTACCATTAGTGGTAATTTCTTCGAATCCTTGATGGCATTCCCTGTTGAGAACGAAGATTCTTCACTGTATATCGAAGCAAAGTGGGATAAGGCTGTATCTCAACCGGACGCGCCTTCGCGGGCAGATATTCGTTACGACATGTTTGAGTCAATCGACGATGTTTCACGCCAATTGCGCCCGGCCAAGGTATCTCGCGAGGATCGATTCATCGCTAAAGTGGTTGCTCTGAAGGGCGACGTAAACCCTCAGGAGAGGATGGAAGGCGATGTGATTTTACTTCTGCTGCATATGGATGCGGGAGTCAAGGCCCGAATAACGCTCAGTGCGGACGACTATGCGATAGCAGGTCAGGCTCATATGTCGAATCGCTATGTTAGCGTGACGGGCATCTTTTCTCGATTCAGAAAGAGCAATGTAATTGAGCAATATACAAGTTTTGCATTGATGCCTGAATAAGCCATCGTGAGGGTGACTTAATCGAGGGACGAAACTGAACACCAGTAGTCTGACCGTTAGACCGGTTTGGACAGCAACGCAGTTCTGCTCAGAACGCTGAAGACCACGATAGCGAAAGCGATTCAGCCTGCTTCAACACGGTTTCCGTTGCCTCTTCCTGCCGATCCGGCGGGTATTTGTATTTCTTGAGAATTGTCTTCACCATCAGGCGAAGGCGAGCGCGAACCGATTCACGCAGGTACCAGTCTACGGAGTTGCTCTTGCGAAGACGGTCGGTGAGCTCACGCGCAATCTTCCGCAGTGTCTCGTCTCCGAGTTCGCGAACCGAAGCCTCATTTGCTGCCAGCGCATCGTAGAAAGCCAACTCGTCTCCGGACAACCCCAGCGACTCTCCGCGTTCGACAGCTTCCTGGAACTGCTTCGCCATCGCAATCAGTTCTTCGATTACCTGGGCGGTTTCGATACCTCGGTTGCGGTAGCGGATCAGGCTGCTCTGCAGCATCTCTGAGAACTTTTTGCTCTGGACTACGTTCGTGGCAAAGCGACTCTTGATATCCCCGCGCAGCAGCCTTTCCAGCAGCTCAACGGCCAGGTTCTTCTGCTTCATGGCGCGCACATCTTCGAGGAAGTCATCCGATAGGATGCCAACGTTCGGCTTCTTCAGACCGGCAGCAGAGAAGATGTCAATGACCTCGGACGACACAACGGCCTTCGAGATGATCTGGCGTAGCGCATGCTCGCGTGCCTCATCGTCGAGCTTTGAGCTGGGATCGCCCTTCGTCAGCACCGCGCGGATCGCCTGGAAGAACGCCAGCTCGTCCCGGTAGATCAGGGCCGCGTCCAGCGTGCAGCATAGAGCGAACGCCTGCGTCGCTGCCAGCACTGTATCTGCGAAGCGCTTCTTGCCGTCATCCAGTCCGAGGATGTGATCTGCAGCGTTCCGAATCAGCGGCAGCGCGTTTATCCGGAATGCGCTGTAGTCCACTTCGTGCAGCATTCCACGCGCTACTTCGATGTGCTCCTGCAGATTCTTAACGGCGTCTTCGGCAGGGATCGTCGGGCGGCCTTTACCCTCGCTCTGCGTGTACTCCAGCAGGGCTTCTTTCAGTTCGTTCGCGATGCCGATGTAGTCCACGATGAGTCCGCCTGGCTTATCGCGAAAGACGCGGTTCACGCGGGCGATGGCCTGCATGAGGTTCGCGCCCTTCATCGGCTTATCGACGTACATCGTTGCCAGGCATGGAGCATCGAAGCCCGTCAGCCACATATCCCGCACGATCACGATGCGGAAGGGATCGTCGGGATTCTTGAAACGCTTTTCCAGGGCCTTCTTCGTCGCCAGATTATGAATGTGCGGCCGCAGCTCCTCTCGGTCGGAAGCTGAGCCGGTCATCACGATTTTGATCGTGCCCTTTGACGGGTCAGGATCATGCCATTCCGGCTTCAACGCGACGATCTCTTTATAGAGCTGCGCGCATACCTCACGGCTCATGCAAACGATCATGGCCTTTCCGGCCATCACACTATTCAGCTCTTCATAGTGCTTCACAAGGTCCGCAGCCACCTTGCGTATACGAGGCTCCGCGCCAACGAGCTTTTCCAACGCTGCCCATTTCGTCTTCGTCCGCGCACGGGCAGCCTCTTCGTCGCCCTCGGTCAGCTCGTCCACCTCGTCGTCGATCAATGGTGTTTGCTCGGGATCGAGGTCGAGCTTCGCCAGTCGCGATTCGTAGTAGATCGGCACCGTCGCGCCGTCTTTCACCGCCTGCTCGATGTCGTAAATGGCTACATACTCGCCGAAGACTCGGCGCGTGTCTTTGTCCGCTTTGGCGATGGGGGTTCCGGTGAAGGCTACATACGTGGCATTCGGCAGCGCATCGCGCAGGTACTTCGCCATGCCATATTGCAGCGTGCCTTCTTTGTTGATGCGCGCCTTCATGCCGTACTGGCTGCGGTGTGCCTCGTCGCAGATGACCACGACATTCGAGCGCTCGGTCAGCACCGGAAAGCTATCCTCATCCTCGCCCGGAACAAACTTCTGAATAGTTGTGAAGACGATGCCACCCGATGGCCGATTGTTCAGGTGCTCGCGCAGCGATGTGCGCGAGTCGGCCTGCACCGGCTTCTCTCCCAGCACCTCATTTGCGGCAGTGAACGTCCCGTACAGCTGGCCGTCCAGATCATTTCTATCGGTCACCATCACCAGCGTGGGATTGTTCATCAGCCGGTGCGTCATCAGCTTGCCGGCGAGGCAGGTCATCTCCAGGCTCTTGCCCGCGCCCTGCGTATGCCACACCACTCCGCCCTTGCCGTCGCCGTCCTTGCCCGAGGCGATGAGGATCTGATCGACCGCCGCACGCACCGCGTGGAACTGGTGGTACGCCGCGATCAGCTTCGAGTTGCCGACCGTGTCGAAGACAATGAAGTGCCGCAGGTAGTCGAGCAGGTGCGCCTTCGTGAAGAGTCCACGGATCAGCGTCTCCAACTCGGAGAAGTGGCCGAGCGGGTCTTTGCTTGTGCCATCGATCGTGCGCCACGCGCCGAAGCGCTCCTTCGTCGCGGTCAGCGAGCCTAGCCGGGCATACACTCCGTCCGACGCGACCAGAAGCTCGTTCGAGCGAAAGAGTTCGGGAATCTCTGCTTTGTAGGTCTGGAGCTGGTTGAAGGCAGCCCACACATCGGCGTTTTCGGTCGCCGGGTTCTTCAGCTCGAAGACGGCGATGGGCAGGCCGTTCAGGAAAACGACCATGTCGGGCCGCCGCTCCTTCTGGCCCACCACGGTGAACTGGTTCACCACCAACCAGTCGTTCTTCTCCGGATCGTCGAAGTCCACCAGCCGGGCGCGGGTGCCCTTGGTTTCGCCGTCCTGCTGCCAGTACACCTGCACGCCCAGCGTCAGCATGCGGTGGAACTCGTGGTTTCCGGCGTACAGGCCGGGCGTGCTCGCGTTCATCACCACGCCGACCGCGTCTTCGATGGCCGCCGAAGGTAGCTCCGGGTTCAGGCGATGCAGCGATGAGCGCAGACGCTCTTCCAGCATCACCTGCTTATAGTTCTTGCGCTCGGGCGTCAGGCCGTCGGGAGCAATGTCCGGACCAGCGGCCACCTCGTAGCCGAGGTCCTCAAACCAGCCCAATGCTTCCATTTCCGCCATGTTTTCAGTCACTTGCCCCAAGCATGCCCCCAAAACTAACGTGTCGACACAATCGACACATCCCAAGAATATGTCGAAAAAAAGCAAAAAAATCGACATGTTTCAAAAACATGTCGACTGCATCATCATTTCCTCTCGCTCAGCACCTGCAGCAGACCGTGGTTGATGTAGTACATCTCCCGGCCCACCTTCACCGGCTCCAGAATCCCCATCGAGGCCAGTTTCTGCAGGTAGCCGGAGGCGGTCTGCCGCTTGGCGAGGCCCGCATCCTCCAGAAAGCGGATGCGGCAATACGGGTTGCTGTAGATCACCTCGATCAGGTCCTTGGTGTAAATCCCCGGCTGCTCCGCCTTCACTCGTTCCGTGGTCTCGGTCATCAGTTTCAGAATCTGGTTCACCAGCCCGCAGGTCTCTTTGGCGGTCTGCTCCACGGCCTTCAGCATAAAGAGCACCCACTCCTCCCACCTGGAATCCTCGGTCACACTCCGCAGTCCGTGGTAGTAGTCCGCCTTGTTGCGCAGGATGTAGTGGGACAGGTAGAGCACCGGCATATCCAGCAGCTTCTTCTCCACCAGGTACAGCACGTTCAGAATGCGCCCCGTACGGCCATTGCCATCGCTGAACGGGTGGATCGCCTCGAACTGGTAGTGCATCACCGCCAGCTTCACCAGCGGATCGATCTCGTCATCATCATGATGAATGAACGTCTCAAGGTTGCCGAGCTTGTCCCGGATCAATCCCTCGCCTTCCGGTGGTGTATAGATCACCTCGCCCCGACTGTTCTTGAGCGAGGTTCCCGGCACCTTGCGCACGTCCATCTGCACCTGCCGGATGATGCCGACGATCTCGATGGCCAGGTTCGCGCTCAGCGGACGCTTCGCAAGCTGCTCGAAGCCATACCATAGCGCCTCACGGTAGCGCAGAACCTCCTTGGTATGCGCATCGGTCACGCCGTCGCCGTTGGCGGCCGCGCGGTACAGCTCGTCGCTCGTGGTCACGATGTTTTCGATCTCGGATGAGAGGCGCGCTTCCTGCAGCACAATGCCGTTGATTAGAATGCGCGGGTTTGGCACCTTGGCGGCGATGCCGCGCAGGTCAGCTAGCGCCCGGGCAGAGGCGATGGTCTGCTTCAGGATGGCCTTGGTCTCCAGATCCTGCTTTGGCGGCAGCAAAGGCAGAGCGTTGTAAGGCTGGTCCCGGCGATGCGCCATTAGAGCACCTCCGCAAGCATGGCTTCGGCCTCCGGCACGCGCAGCTTGCCGGAGATGAGGCGTGGGAGAAGGGTGTCGCGAAGAGCGGAAAGCGTCTTCATGCGCGCGGCATTGGCAGTGATCGAATCGAACATCGGAGTTACCACTGCACCGAATGCTCGATACACAGTGTCATCGGCGATCACCATTCCAAACCGCTTCAACTGATCAGGAGGCACTCGCTGCCGCCCGCTTGTGCCTGTCATACTCTGCTCCGCAAAGCTACGGAAGCTTGTATCGCGGGCTAGGAGATAACCCAGAACGGGGGGCACCGGATCGATTGGTGCAAGCACAATCAACTCAGTGGATCCCCAGCCGACTTCATTCTGCTGCAGGAAGTCTACAAAGGCAGTTTTGCCATTCTCCAGGCACGGGGTGATCTTTGCGAGAAGGGTGTCACCATTTACGAACTTGCAACCCGATCCAAGCGGTCTATCTACGACATCTGAGATCGACGGACCGGCCGTGGGGACATTCGACATATCGAGGTAAGGTGCAGTTTCGCCTTTGCGAAGCGTGCGTGAGGGGTTGACTGCGACGATCTCGGAGAGCTGACCCAAATGCCATCCAAACGGAATGGGGCCGGGTTCGGAGTCTTGGAACTCGCTGGGGAAGAGGGCGGCGGTGGCGGTATCCATGCCCTCCGGCTCGCGTCCCTCCACCTTGGCCCTCACCGGATCGAAGTCCACAAACCACGACTTGAAGATCGCCCGCGCCATCGCCTCCAGCGCCTCGTTCGTTTTTTCTAGTACTTCAATTCGTGTGTCCAAAGCTCTTAGGACTGACACGATAAGTCGTTGTTCATTGAGGCTCGGAAGGGGCACCAAGAGCTTCCGAGCGGAGCCCACATTGAAATGCTGCTGGACCGCACCTACGAGGTGAGCCGCGATGTGATTCTTTGCTGCGCTGTTAACAAAATAGGCCAAGAAGTGTGGGTCGATTTTTTCACCACACCGGACAATCACAAGGTCTGAACAATTCGCGATCGGAAAGCTATCCGGGACCACCGCGCAAGCACCTGGCTTGCCTGTTCTAACAATAGCCACATCTCCGGGCGACAAAGCCGACTTCTTAAGCTGGCTATGAAATTCTTCCGAGATGAATTTCAGGTCCTGCCGCACGATCCGCAGAGGTTCGACATTCAGGGAACGAAAGAACGGGATGCCACTGTTCGCATAGAAATCCGCCATCGGCCCAACGTGGCCGACGGTGATTTCACGGGCTAGCTTTTCGAGAGGGATAAACTCCCACGCGGGCGGTTCGAGCCGCGTCAGATCCAAATCGACCGGATTTTCGAGAACTAACTCAGCCTGCATCGCTACCCCTTCCACTTCTATTCGGGCGCGTGGGGCTCAAATGCTTGGACTCCACCACTACTAGGTCGAAGTCACTGCTAGCCATCTCAACTGTCAAGCAATCCTTGACAGTTGCCGGGTACGGCCGAGGAGCAACTTGTAAGTAATCCTTACAGGTTCGATTTGCCGTGAAGGCCTTATATGCCATAGCCCAGCACCCCCAACTTCTGCCGAATCACGGCGTCCAGCTCCGAGCCGCGAGCCATCTGCTCGGCAAGCTGCGCGGTCAGGCGTTCCATCTTGTCGGCGAAGGCCTCGGCATCATCCTCAACATCTTCCGCGCCGACGTAGCGGCCCGGCGTGAGCACGTAGCCGTGCTCCTGAATCTCCGCGAGCTTTACGCCACGGCAGAAGCCGGGCACATCCTCGTAGGCTCCATCGAACTCACCATCCTGCCTCCAGCGATGGACAGCGGAGGCGATCTTCTCGATGTCTGTCTCGTCGAAGACGCGATGGACGCGGTTCTCCAGGCGGCCGAGCTTGCGGGCATCGACAAATAGGAACTCGCCCTGCCGGTTGCGTCCGTGCGCGGTTTTGTCGCGGGTGAGGAACCAGAGGCACGCGGGAATCTGCGTGTTGAAGAAGAGCTGCGGCGGCAGAGCGACCATACACTCCACCACATCGGCTTCGATCATGCGGCGGCGAATCTCGCCCTCGCCGCTCTGGTTTGAGGACATGGAACCGTTGGCGAGCACCACGCCCGCCTGCCCGGTCGGCTTCAGGTGCCAGAGGATATGCTGCAACCACGCATAGTTGGCATTGCCAGCGGGCGGCTGGCCGTACTGCCAGCGCTTGTCGCCTTCGAGGCTGGCGTTCCACCAGTCGGAGATGTTGAACGGCGGATTGGCGAGGACGTAGTCGGCCTTGAGGTCCGGGTGCTGATCGCGGGTGAAGCTGTCGGCAGGCTCCTTGCCGAGGTCGAAGCCGATGCCACGGATGGCGAGGTTCATGGCGATCAGCCGCCAGGTGGTCGGGTTCGACTCCTGCCCGTAGATGGCGATGTCGTCGGTGCGGCCACCGTGCGACTCGACGAACTTCTCCGATTGCACGAACATGCCGCCCGACCCGGCGCAGGGATCGTAGACACGGCCTTTGTGCGGCGAGAGCACAGCAACGAGCGTGCGCACGACGGATGCGGGCGTATAGAACTGCCCGCCCTTCTTGCCTTCGGCCGAGGCGAACTGGCCGAGGAAGTATTCGTAAACCTCGCCGAGCACATCCTTGGCATGGTCGCCGTCCTCGAAGCCGATCTTCGAGACAAGATCAACGAGCGAGCCGAGGCGGGCAGGCTCGATTTGAGTGCGGGCGAAACGCTTGTCGAGCAGATTCTTCAGGCGCGGGTTTTCGTCCTCGATGGCGACGAGCGCGTCGTCGATGAGCTGGCCGATGTTCGCCTGCTTGGCCTGATTGCGGAGGCTCTCCCAGCGCGCCTGCTGCGGCACCCAGAAGACATTCGCCGAGGCGTAGTAGTCACGGTCCTCCAGCGCTGCTTCCTGGTCGGCCGGATCGTCACTGAAGTAGAGTTCCGACTCCGGGTTCGCGAGCTGCTCGGCAACCTGCTTGCGGCGCTCTTCAAAGGCATCAGAGACATACTTCAGAAAGATCAGTCCGAGGACGAGGTGCTTGTACTCGGCGGCGTCCATCTGCGCGCGCAGTTTGTCGGCGGTCTCCCAGAGTGTTTTCTTGAGTTCCTGGCTGGTCATTTGGGGGAATTCTTTGTCTTTCTGCTCTTGGCTGGCTGGCGAAGATCTGCGAGGGGAGTGGGCGACCCTAGCTGGCCGACGGTGAGCTGCATTCCAAGCGAATCCAGAATGCGTGCAAGACGCGAGAAGCTGATGTCCGTCGCTCTGCCGTTCTCCAGCGCGTCTAACGTGGCGCGACTGACGCCTGCGCGCTCCGCGAGGTCAATCTGCCGCAGGGCCGCGCCTCGGCGTGCCGCTGCGACCTGATGGCCAACGCTCGCAAGATTTTCCATGCCTATAATATTAGGCACCGAAACTCCTCATGGGAAGAGGTGAGCTTCACTCCACCTCTCTTCGGCAGCGTTCCTGGCTAGCTCTGCTGTCGGCTGTCCCGGCTTCAAGGCAGATCGATCTTCGAAGCGTCCTGATCTTCATAAGTCATCATCTGTGCAGCCTGTTCTAACAAGCGCTGGTATCGCTGCTTTGCGGTTCCCCTCGTATGCCGTTTTGTCTGCTCGTCAAGTTCAGGTGAATTCACCAAGAAGTACCGAACGAACGCGTGAAGGAAGGCATTCTGTGTTGCGTAGTTCAGCCGAAGGACTCGAAGCTCATCCTCCAGTCTGCGATCAAAATTCTCAATTGTGCGCGCGACCTTTTCTTCAAGAGACAGCAGGCCATCATCGCGTCCAGTGCGGTTTTGATCTATGAGGGCGTTGAGGTAGCTGGATTTAGTGGGGAAGCGACCGAGTTTGACCTGTCTCTCAACATGGCTTGCATTGGGCGACTTGATGAGGAACTCGAAACGCGAAGTGCTCTTGCCAACCGATTTTCGAGGCATAATGCTGCGGAGCATAACATACGGAACACATACGGTACCAGGGCGAAATAAGCTACGTAGATTTAAAGTATCTAAACCACGGTATATCCGGAAGATATACCACGACAGATCCGTAAATTACGGAGGTCTCTTTTATGTTCCTCTAAGGCCCCTTTTCGTACCTATGGCCGATACAAACCAATGTCATTTGTTATGTCGGAGTGACGTTCACGTTATGATCGCGTTACGCGCAAGGAAATGTCACGTTTGAGTTATACGGACATTATGAATGCGTTATATCCGCGTTACGTATGGCATTTGGAACGAAATGCGGGTTGCTGGATGCATGCCGGGCATGGATTCGGAGCCGAAAGATTTCAGGCTGACATCAGGAGCAATCGACTGGGTACCTGAATTGCTTCAGGCTGGTACACGCATCCAGCCGTATCCGATGGTCGTAAGGCCGTGGATCTTCCGGCTTCAAATGGGCCAGTCACTAGAATTAATCGCGGCTGCTGGCCATATCTGCTTATTCAAGTACAGCGGGGTTCGTAAGGTTGCCCTCTGCGTCGATGAGGCCGCGACGCTGAAGCTCGGCTGTCTCTTCGCGGACAGCAATCATGTTATGAGCAATGCGGTCCGTGTCTTCCTGATGACGCGCAAGGAAGGCGGCGCGGCGAGCCGGGGGGAGAGCGCTGATATCAACGTCTTCGCCGCCGATGTTTACAGTGTTCGCGATAGGTGTGACTGCTGGCATCGCTTATTCCTTCCCTGTAATACGTTTGCTCTAGTCTATGAAAAATGCGATTCATTCACGTTCGCGACCCTGAACCGAGCTGTCGCTATATTTTGTCGAGAGCGCAGAAAGCCGTCCGTCAAGCTGGGCTTTGTCAATACGGTCAAGCAGGGCCTAGAACATGGAAGAGAAGGCTGCGGCGGCTGAGTAAATCGATGCCTGGTCCTGACGTTGAACATGTGGACTTGCCAGTGCCGAGGGGCCAAGCACGAGATAGAAACGTGGCTACTCGGCTATGAACGAACTACCGTTCCTCGGGCTCGGTGCTACCAAGCTCCGGGGCGCGATGAGCTGGAAGCTGCTATCCATGAGACCAGCCCGAACCATTTTTTCGTGCTGATCGCGCACGGACTGCATACCCTCTGCAGCGGCGCGGTGGAAGAGTGCGCGTTCGGTGTCGAACTCAGCGCGTTCGCTAGGCGAGAGCTGATCGAGGTCCGCAATATCGTCGATGGCGTAGTGTGGCGAAATGATTGCCATATGGGCACCTCCTTCAATCTCGGTCTACTCCTATTTTACTAGCGATGAGAGGGCCGGCCCCTTATTCCCGCTGTTTCAGCCGCCTTGTGTACCGTTCGGGACACGCGGTCATGAACATGGTTCCCTGCTTGGTCAGCTGGATGATGGTTGTTCACGTTGATGATCTGCAGATGAATCACTGGAGCCATCCGGGCGGATAGTCAGCGCAAACGTTTCGAGGGGGAACAACCGAAGTCCCCAGGCTGCTTTCGCAGCCTGGGGACGCCTATCGGCAGCGGTTTTATTTCCTGCGACCGAACCGATAGGTGGTCCTATTGTTAATCGTCCTGCTGATGAAGTAGGGCAAGACACCCGGAGTGAGCGGAATCCCACCGGACCTTACTCCATCGATTTTCAGTGTAACCTTGCTGGTTAAGGTCTGCAGACCCTTAGGCACAGTTCTAGTGATCCCGCGACCTATTCCTAGTACATTCCCGTTTTCACTCCTGGCCGTGACTCATCTCGGGAGGCAGGCCTTGCATGCCGCCACCTGTAGGTGGCAGCGCCTTAAGCGCTTTACTGATGCTCGAAAACACACTTCCTGCTTTGCCAGCGTCCGGTGGTAAAACGCTGTGCGAATGGCTATCAGAGGTCGAAGCATTCAAGCTCACTGTATCCGGAGGATACGGCGTCTGTACGTTCTCAGCGGCGCCCAAGCCAATGCCTGAAGCAGCCGCGGAGACCGAACCGAGATCTGAACCCTTCTGGGCGGTTGCCTGCGACACCTGAGCAACCGCCGCTGCTCCGGAAACGCCAGCGCTTGCCCCAACGGTGCTCGCGGCGGTTGCGAGTGACGAGATCGCGTTTGTCGCAGCGGAGAGAGCTTCGACAACATCCCCGCCAGACATGCTCAGGCTTCCTGATGCGACGTTCCCTGCTATTTTCGGAATCGTCCAGCAAAGCAGCGCAAAGATTCCGATGGAGGCGACTAAACCGAACTCCGACTGAACGCCACTCCATAACGAGCCAGGTGTGCCTCCGCTGAAGATATCCGGTGTTTTCGCGATAGCATCTGCTACCGCCTGCCAACGTGGAATGAGAGTCGATCCCATGCCGATCACCAGCTCAAGCACCATGATCCGTACACCTGCGGACACGACCATGCCCAGATATTTCTGTGTGTAGGGCACGGTCCAGCGCGAGCCGCCAAAGCCGAGAAAGAGATAGCCCGCACCTACGGTGACATACGCCTCCACCATTGCCATGACAAGGTGGAGTGAGACCATGATGAAAGCGAACACGATCAGGAGCGCACCGATCGCGAGAATCAACGAGGGTGCAAAGTTTCCGATCCCGCCAACCAGTAGGCCGATAGGGCTTGTATTCGTATTGTTGGCTACAGACGCGGCCCCGTGAAGCATTCTTCCTGCAAGCTCCACGCCATCTCCCATTATTCCAGAGGCGCTTAAACCTGATACTGGCCGTCCACCGGCTGTAGAGCCAGCATTGATGAAGAAGTTCACGATGTCCGTCGTCCATGCCTGACCGTTTTGCATGAGGGTCGCAAAGAAACCAATCGTAAGAATCTTCTTGATGAGCCCAGCGAGCCAGGGCTGCAACTCGTTATGGTGAAGAACAAGCGAGATGCACGTCCAGGCAAAATCTATCCCAGCCAGAGCCCAGAAGAGCGTATCTGTGAGCTGCTTGATTGCCGTCACCCAGTTCAGTGACGCATTGAAGTAGCCGTTGAGCAGGTCCGATGGACCTGCTGACCCAAATTGCCCAGTTGGGTCGCCGGGGTCAGTCGGCAACCCCGTTTGTGCCTGGACGAGCGAGGAACAACCAAGAATCACGACAGCCAAAAGGAAAAACCGAAATAGCCTGCGATCTCTCTGTTCGCGCATTTATGCACCTCAATACGGCTTGTAAAGGTTGGTAGGCATCGTGAACATGACGCGAGCATCAGCAGCGCACACGGCACCTTCTGTCGTGTGCAGCCAGTTCGCAGGAGCCCGTTGGCCAGCGATCTTGCAGGGCGCGGCAATCTGTTTGGCCGTCGTCTCGTGCGAATTCAGCCAGGCTTCGATTGAGCCTTGGTCAAGGCCGCTGAGAGAGCCTGCGCCTGCAGCCTCCACTGTGCGGACGATTTGCGAATCTTGATCGTGTGACCTGCTTGTGCAGCCGCTGAAAGCAACAAAGCAAAGCCCGATCAGAGCGGCGAGTAACGGCCGTTGCTGCATGGAGAACCTCCTTTGAACAGTTTTGGATCGGGTTAGTACGGCTTGTAGAGCTGAGTGCCTTGGAAAAAACCAAGTGCTCGGTTTTGCTCATCGGTCTGCGCAATCTGCTGCGCCTGGAACGAGGCCTTGGACTGCATGTCGGCCATCATCAGTTCTCGGAGCTGGAGAAGTTGATTCACTTCCTCGGCTGCGATCTCATTACCGACCTGAATCGCTTGATTCTGACCTTGCGCCGTTTGAGAGTCCGATTGCAGCTTCGCAATTAGCGCCGCCTGACTCGTTACCTGCTCGTTCTGATAGCCAGCCGCATCGAGCATCTTCTGCGTGTTTGCCATCGAAGTCTGCGACCACTGAGCATAGCGCGACGCATAGGAGGTCGCAGGTTCATATCCCAATGAAGCGAAGCGAGCTGTGAACTGCGAGTCGTAGTTCGCCATCGCATAAGACAAGGCATTGCCACCCTGCACCACTCCCTGAATTCCGGTGAGCTGCGACTGCACCTGGGAGAACGATTGCGCGGACAGGAGCTGGCCTTGCTTAATCTCGTTCTCCCACTGCTGGAGCTGGGTCTGGTATTGCTGCGCCGCCTGCGTGAGCTGTTCGGCCAGCGTGACTTCCTGGACAAGCTGCTCCGGCAAGGTCGCTTCCAACAGTCCACCGGCCCGAGCCGGAGGAACCGTGGTGGACGTGAGCAGGAGAACGATTACAGCGGGGGCAATGACTTTGGGCATCGGCATCGATTTTCCTTTCTTCGCTTTTGTTGGTTCTGTTGATTGCTTCCAGTAGTCATACGTTCGGCCACTACGAGATAAAGTCGGATCGCAGCTACAGGTCTTCGGGCGCGCGAGATGGGGGCTCATATTCGCGTAGTCGCATCAACTCTCGTTCGGCCCTGACCCGATCAGCTTCCGAACTCCTGGTGTCTTTCAAAACTTCCTGAAGCTTGCTGCGCTCCCCGTCGAGATATCTCTGGATCTCCGCATCCTGCCGCTGTCTCTCAAGCTCACGGAGTTGCTCGTACTCCTTTTCCAATGCCCACTGTGCGCGCAACTCATTAGCGCCCGCGCCAGAGAAGCATTGAGGAACAGCTCTTATGAGAAGGGCGAGTGGATTCCAAATAGATCGGTCTCGAAGGATTGCTGGAGCTTTCAGATGCACGACCTTCACGACCTCTTCAGGCGTGACATCCGCACATACTTTGCGGCAGTCCCGATAGATGTGTAGTGCAGCCTTCTCGTCCGCGACGACGTACTTCGCCAACGCGCCGAGAATCTCGTCAGCCTGGGGTTTCCTCGTCGTCGTTCCTTCTATCTCTTCCTCATACTTCCTTAAAAGGGGGGACGTTTTGTCCCCCGTCCCAGGGGACGGTATGTCCACCGTTACGGTGGATGTTTTGCCCTCCGTCTCGGGGGGCGATATGTCCACGGTGGACGTTATGTAGTCCTGTTTTATACCAGTGGCTGATATGAGCGCGGCGGCCTCAGCGGCGTTAACAAATCTCACACCTTTGTCTTTCACCACGTCGATAAGTCCCGCGTTCTTCCTCCGGCGAAGTATTTCTTTGAATGAATAGAGACGATAAGTGCGACCGATCCGAAGGTTGCTATTCTCGGCAATCAAAATCTCTACAGCCAGTTTCTTGATTAGGCTTTTGAGGTTTCTCTTCGCAGCTTTATTGCTCATGGCGGCTCTTTGCCCCATGCGGTCCCAGCCAATCGTCACAAGCCTGCTGTTCTCGGTTTCTTCATTTGCGACCCGCCAAAGCGCGAGATATAGCTGGTGCTCCCCATGAGAGTGGCCTTGCTCAACCCGCACGCACCGATGGATTTTGTATGGTCGACTCTTGACCTTTTCGGGGGGAGCTTTTGCATCAAGCAAAGGCTCAGCCTCATATATACGGTCAGCAATCAAAACATCCACGGTGGACGTTATGCTTGCAGCAGCGTCAGCGTTAGGAGAAAGCGATGAGGCAACGGGGGACGTTTTGCGCTCCGGAGAAAAGCTCTTATTCTTGTCATGTAAGAGCGTTGACCGTATCTCTTGAATGTCAATCAGCGTGCCAAGCGGCTTCAGGAACGAAAATGCTCCATGCGTGTTCGGAGCGTTTTCCAGTGCTTCCCAGTCAATGACCTCATCACGACGCTGTCTTTTCATCGATTCTGACGACCTCCGCTGGCGTGAATTGCTCCTGAAGTCTGTCAGCTACTGCTTCGTAATCTTCGTATGCCTTCGATCTTGGATCGTAGTCAGCGACAAACTGCTTATGACGGGCTGCCTTCACGATTGATTGATCAGTTCTGATCGAAGGAAAGAGCGGTACCTTTCGCTTCTTCGAGATGTCTGTCAGGGTATTCAGAACGACATCAGTAATTGCGAGACGGCGGTCCACCTTCACTGGGAGTAATCCAGCTACCCGAACATTGACGCCGCTCGAAAGCATGCCGTTGAGCATGTCGCCTGCTTGAATGCTGGCGGTAGCACCCTGCACGCTAAGAATGTCCATGTCTACGGGGATCAATACTCGCTGCGTGTAGACCATCGCGCACGTTTGAAAAAGGCTGATCGATGGGGCCACGTCAATGAGGATGACGTCATAGTTCTTCTCGTACTCGCCCAAGGTGTGTTTGAATACAAACTCACGAAAGGGCAGGTTCATGGTGATGGTTTCCGCCTCGGTGGTGAAGCGGTTGCCGCAGATGATGTCCAAATTAGCTCGAGGCGAAGTCAAGCACTCGCGAAATGCGACGCGCCGAATCAAAAGGTCATGAAGGAATGCAGTTGGCTTCAGACCTAAGAGTGCAGCAATAGAGCCTTGAGGGTCGGCATCGACCAAAAGGACTCGCTTCCCGCGCTTCGCGAAGATATCGGCCAGGATGACGCTTGAGGTGGTTTTTGAAACGCCGCCCCGCTGGTTGGAGACAGTTAATCCGAACATCATCTCAGCTCCTTCTCAGCCAGGATTGCAGCGACCTCAGCCGTTCGGAAGTACACCCTGCGTCCTAGCCGCAGACGAGTTGAGTTGATGCGCGCAACCCAAGGATTCGCGCCACGAAGGCTAACGCGAAGCCCCTCCGGGCTTCGATTCAAAAGCACTGCAAGATCTGTGATGGTGAGCAGAACCCCGTGGCTCTTAATGAGACTCTCTTCAATTGTCATTGCGCAGCTCCATCGAAAACTCGGATAATCGACATGAAGCGAGCGTAAGGGAGGCATTACCAAGTGGACCCTGTTGCCGTTGACAAAAAGGTTGACACTTCTTCAGAGAACGGCGAAGGTCCTCTCCTTATGGAGTGCGCACAGCGCTGCCACCCTACTGTTGTGGCAGCCATAGAAACGCTTGGGCGGGAATGTAGAGACCCTCTAAGCCTGCGCCCTAGAGATCTATATGCGTTGATGGAAGCAACCTTAGACACTGCCCTTTTGAGTTTTCGTTCCGACCTTGTATCTCATGGCTATCGGAAAAGACGCGGCTCGTATCCGAGCTTTGCGCGATATCTGGAGAGATATGGTCGTTATGCGATCGAATCGAAAATCATTCGAATGAGTCGCTTGCTCAGCAAGAAGGCTGAGCTCTTCAGTCGCTTCCGGGCGAATTTGTACATTGGGCCGATGGATGAGCAGATAAGATCTGCAGCTGAGGCCAGGCTGCAGACGCCACTTCTTGATGAAGCGCGAGCGACTTTGGAAACTCTTAGGAGGTTTGCCTATAAGGTGGATGCGGTCGAGAGTAAGACTGTTCGGCTAGGACAAAAAGGCGAGCAGGTCACAGTTAAGAAGGGCTGGCAACCGAAATGCAGGTACTGCAATAGGCCGACTGAAATGCAAGATGCCTACTGCAGAGGTGGTGACGCTATCCAGCTTTCAAAGGCTAACCGTGTCAATAACAGCAGAATATTTTGCTCTGCGCACCGTCCATCTGCGAATCCCAAAGAATACGCCTCGAAGCGGCGGCATAGTGGTTCAGCCAAAAGAGAATTGAATGAGCTTGAGTGGGCTAGTGTGCGAAAAGGCCTCAGGGAAACAGGCGCCGATCAGGCGATGCTCTATGACTTCCGCAGGCGCATAGTTGATGCACTGGACCTTTATCTCTTTGACAATGAACTCCATGTAGAGGCCGACAGGCTCGTTGACCTCGAGATGGACGATAAGAAAAAGTTAATGGTGATGATGCTCTGCGAGGGTTGCTCCTACAGTGAAATAGGAAAACGGTTCGGCAAGAGTAGACAAGCTGCATGGCGGGATGTCCAGAAGCTGCCAGCCCCCTACTGCTTTCACCTCCATCCTTATGTTGCGGAACGCAAATCGACTTAGGCCTCTGAGCGCGGTGGCAACTCAGGGCACCTGCGGCCTGAGCCTTGTCATGCAGACTTCACGCATAAATGGTCGATCAAGCCGCCCTATAGCTCTTGAAGGGTGCACTGAAATCTCGATCTAGTTGGGCCCTCGCTGGAGAGCATCCAGTTTGCCCACAAGGTCCTCCGCTCTCAGATGTGTATATCGCTTCAACATCTGCATGGACTTATGTCCGCTGATTGCGGAGACTTCCTGATCGGAAAAGCCCGCTTCTACGAAGCGGCTGACCGCTTCATGGCGCAGATCGTGAAAGCGAACATCTGCCATGCCCTGCTCTCGCTTAATGTTCAGCCAAACCGGGTTGAACTGATACGGGCTGCGTTTGCCGTCGCGTCCTGGCTCTCCGTAGAAGATGAGGTCTGTGTCGCTCGGCCGCACTGGATGATGCAGAGCCTCATGGAAGAGGGCAGCGGCCGTTGAGGTGAGAGGCACCGTGCGAGGTGAAGTGTTCTTCGTCTCCAGCAGTCTCACGATTCTGCGCTTTACATCGACCTGCATGCGGCGAAGAGTGACGATCTCTGACGAGCGCATGCCAGTCTCAAGTGCGATGCGGACGATCCAGCGGAGCATCGGGTTTGAGTGCTGATCGACGGCGGCCAGCAGCCGCTTCTCTTCATCCGGGCTGAGTCTGCGGTTCCGGCCCGGGCCTGGAGCTGGCCTACGGATGTTCATCACCGGATTCGAGGGCAGTCCGATGCCCCACTCCTTGATCGCAATATTGAACAGATGACCGAGCAGAGCGAGGTCGATGCGGACGGTATCGTTCGCACGCGGAACAGGCTTGCCTTTTGCATTCTTGCGGTCTTCCCCAGCGAGGCGAGTGTCGCGGAACTTTGCGATGATCTCTGGCGTGAGCGCGGACAGGGAATACTTGCCGAGGTGCTCGATGAGAACCTTCGCGCGGCCATGATCTGAGATCTGCGTGCTGGGGCGCTTTGTCGGCGTCACTTCGGCGAGGTAGCGTTCGAGCGCCTTCGCTACGGTGAGGCGATCCGCTGGCGCGCGCTGGATGTACGCGCCGCGCACCATGTCGTCTTCTGTGCGGCGAGCCCAGTCTTCAGCATCGCGCTTCGTGCGAAAGGTCTTCGATGTCGTCGGCCATCCGGTCTTGCGGATGATGGCTTTCCATTTGCCGAGATCGGTCTTTACGAGGGTCGCCAAGCGTACCTCCGGTGTGTACCGCGAGAGCGGCACTGTACCTCAAGTGTACCTTGGAGCGATTTTTAGGAAGGAGTGGTGGGCCCACCAGGACTTGAACCTGGAACCAAAGCATTATGAGTGCTCTGCTCTAACCAATTGAGCTATAGGCCCTTACGTCGATTTCGATGCTTAACTTCGAGGTCGAATCCTACCTCGATTGTACCCCAGTCCGTTGGTGCAGTTGCTGATTATGAGTCCGCTGCTCTAACCGATTGAGCTATAGGCCCGGGGTGGTGCTCGGGGTTTGCCTATGCCGATTGTAACCGTCCGGAGCCGGTGCGGGGGAGTCCGCTTTGAGTCGTGGCAGGGCGAAACCCCCATCTCCGATCCGAAAATATCAGGGTCTCATTGGCCCATTCATGCGTATGCACGGAACAGTCAGCTCTATATGTAACTGTATCTGTGGCGAATATCTGGCCACCTGAAGGACACGAGGGCCGCGTGTGGCAGGGCCGGCCACTCACTGACCGCGCAGGCTCTTTGGGCCGCCGCAGAAAAATCCTCTTGAAATCTGCGATCGCATCCATCACACTCGGAGGAATTCAAAGGCCGTTCATCGTTTCAAGCCTGTCATCAGCGTAAGTTAGTCAGTGGTACGCCGGATGATTCCTGCGGCTTTTGACGTATGGCTTCCGCAGGAAGCCCCTGGGATACGCACCGCGCCCACGCAGCGCCCATCCCGGACTGGTGTGCCGAAGAGCCGAGCTACATAACAGAAACAATCGGCCTGTCTCGAGCAGGTTTTTCTTACGGAGATCCAGTCATGCAGATTCCCGTCCTCGCATTAGGACGCGTCCGCGCTTTCCTACTCCTTTTCTGCTGTATGTTGCTGGCGATTCCAGCCAGTTTCGCCCAGTCCACCCAGGGCGTCATCCTGGGTACCGTGAAGGACGGCTCGGGAGCCGTCGTGCCCGGCGCCTCGGTTGTTGTCACCTCGATCGATGCCGGCATCACCCGCAAGACGACCACGTCGGCGGACGGCAACTACCAGTTCCTGCAACTCACCGCCGGCAACTATAAGGTGGAAATCTCGGCCGCGGGTTTCGAGACGCAGCTCATCGACAACCTGGTCCTCAGCGCCCGCCAGGAGCTCCGCGCCGACGCCGCCCTCAAGATTGGCGCAGTCAGCCAGGAGGTCGCGGTGAACGCCGCTGCCGCCGGCGCCATCGAGACGGAAACGCCGTCCATCTCCGCCAGCTACAGCGCGGTCGATGTGCAGAATCTTCCGGCGAACTATCGTGCCAACCAGAACGGCACCAGCCCGCTGAACCTGATCCAGACGCTGCCCGGCGTGCAGGCCGATACTGCAGCTGTGGGTTCCACCAGCCCGCCGGCCTTCTCCATCCAGGGCGGCCTGCCGTCGCAGTCCGATGTCACCGTCGACGGCATCACTACGCAGAACACCACCAGCAACTCGCCCATTCAGAACGCCTTCCCGTCGGGCGAATCCATCTCGGAAATGCGTGTGGACGGCGTGCTGAACAATGCCGAATTCGGCCAGCCCGGCGAGGTCACCTCGGTCTCGAAGAGCGGCACGAATCAGCTCCATGGTTCGGGCTTCTGGTACTTCCAGAACTCTGGTTTCGACTCGACGCCTTTCGGTGACACCTCAAAGCCCAAGCTGGTCGGCAACGATTTCGGTGGCACCGCCGGTGGCCCGGTCGTGATCCCGCACCTCTATAACGGACACAACCGCACCTTCTTCTTTGCGACCTACGAAGGTTTCCGTCGCCCCGGCACCGAGGGCTACCAGGCCAGCGTGCCGACCGCGGCCATGAAGCAGGGTGATTTCGCCGGTGTTACCGGCATTCAAACCCTCTACGATCCGTTCACCGGCACGCCGTACCAGAACTACACCGTCAGCTCCATCAACAGCGTCGCCAGCAAGTTCCTGCAGTTCTTCCCCGACCCGAACGTCGGCAGCACCACGACCTACACGCCGGGCGCGATCAACTACATCACGAACAAGAACACCACGCTGACCTCGAACCAGTTCGACGTACGCGGCGACCAGTACTTCGGCCAGAAAGCGCTGGTTTACGGGCGCTTTACCTGGAAGAACACGAATACCGCCGATCCCGAACCGCTGCTCGTGCAGTCTGGTTCGGATATCGATCAGGAGCGCATCCTCGTTGTCGCCGGCAACTATAACTTCACGCCGCGCCTCATCAACGAATTCCGTTTCGGCTTCACACTCGATACCTCGGGTACTTCGAACTCCTTCGATGGCCAGAGCTTCGCGCAGTCTTCTGGTCTTGAGGGACTGCAGAACCTCTTCTTCAACGGCGTTTCGGAGATGGACTTCAACTACCTGACGTCCCTCAATGCCGATCGTCTTGCCTCCTCGACCAAGTCGCGCACCTTCCAGTACCTCGATGGCCTCAGCTGGTCGAAGGGTACGCACGACATGAAGTTCGGCTTCGACATCCGCCACATCGAGGCAGTTACGCCGCTCAGCTTCTTCGGTGCGGATAACTATGGCACCTTCGAATTCAACACCGGCACCAACTTCACCGGCCTCGGTGTCACGCAGGGCCAGGAGTTCGCCGACTTCCTGATCGGTACGCCGCAGGGCACTGCGTACGATGCGGTAACGGCGGACAACGACGGCATCACGATGCACTACAACTTCTACGCGCAGGATCAGTGGAAGGTGACGCAGCGTCTTACCCTCAGTTACGGTCTTCGTTACGAGTACCACCCCGGCTATCACGATCCTTCCGGCAACATCGGCAACTTCGATCCGAGCGTGCCGCTTTCGGGTGAAGCTGTTTATCCCGATGGCGCCGAGGCTAACCTCAACGCGGGATTCCTTGAGAGCTTCAACTCCTGCGGCATCGGCCAGTCGACCGGCGTTGCTGCGGAGAACGGCGCGCCTTGCACCCCGGTGCTCGATAACTCGCAGGCCGGTCTGCCTTCGAGCCTGAAGAAGGTGCCGACCCTGCGCTTTATGCCGCGCTTCGGCTTCGCCTTCCGTCCCTTTAACGATGACCGCACCGTCGTTCGCGGCGGCTATGGCATGTACAACATCACCATGCTGGGCGCGGTCTTCTACTCGCTCACCGGCACCCTGCAGGCTGCTACCAGCGAATACGCCAACAGCGAAACGGCCACTGGTCCGGCGTACTCCTGGCCGACTATCTATGCCGGCCAAGGCACCAGTTCCGCTGCCGGCAACTACGGCACTGCCTACTTCGGTACGGCGAACGACATCAACTGGAAAGACCCCTACTCGCAGCAGTATTCGCTCTCGGTCGATCACGAGTTCAACGGTGGCTACGGCCTGCGTCTCTCCTACATCGGCATGGAGACGCACCACCTTGTCTGGGCTCCGAACCTGAACGAT